>JAFRQN010000023.1 GCA_017428585.1 Bacteroidota bacterium
ATGCAGAAGAAGCTGTTTTTGCTGCACAAATTGCTCGTGAAGCAACAGGAACTAATTGGATAAAATTAGAAATACATCCTGATCCTAAATATCTACTGCCTGATTCTGTTGAGACAATAAAAGCAACAAAAGAATTGGTAAAACTTGGATTTGTAGTACTTCCTTACATACAAGCTGATCCTGTCGTTTGTAAAATATTGGAAGAAGTTGGTGCTGCAACTGTTATGCCTCTTGGCGCTCCAATTGGAAGCAATCAAGGACTAAAAACAAAAGAGATGCTTCGTATTATAATAGAACAGAGCAATATACCTGTTGTGATTGATGCAGGAATAGGAACACCTTCTCATGCAGCAGAAGCTATGGAAATGGGAGCAGATGCTGTTTTAATAAATACAGCTGTTGCAATAGCCAATGATCCTGTAAATATGGCAAAAGCATTTGCATTGGCAGTAGAAGCAGGACGTATTGCATACGAAGCAAAATTAGCTCCTGTATATGAAGAGGCATCGCCAACAAGTCCTTTAACATCATTTTTAGTTTAATTTTATTTGATTTTTATGTTTTTTTCTGTTGTTGTACCAGTATATAATCGTGCAGATGAAGTAGATGAATTGTTGGATTCATTGACCAAGCAGACGTTTTCTAATTTTGAAGTAATAATTGTTGAAGATGGTTCAACGGTTACTTGTGAAAATGTTGTAAATAAATATAAATCTTTATTAGATGTTCAATATTTATTTAAATCTAATTCTGGTCCTGGTCTCTCGCGAAATTATGGAGTTGAGCATTCTAAAGGCGATTATATAGTTATTTTCGATTCAGACTGCATTATTCCGCCTGATTATATGAAAACAGTCAACGATTATCTTGAAAAAAAATTGGTAGATGCATACGGCGGACCAGACAGAGCTCATGAATCTTTTTCTGATATACAAAAGTCTATAAACTATTCTATGACTTCTTTTTTCACTACAGGCGGTATACGCGGCGGTAAAAAAAGATTGGATAAATATCATCCTCGCAGTTATAACTTAGGAGTTAATAAATCTGTATTTCAAAAACTCAATGGTTTTTCTAATATGAGATTTGGTGAAGATATGGATTTTTGTATACGCTTGTTTAATAATGGATATAATGCAGTATTAATTCAAGAGGCTTGGGTATATCATAAGAGAAGGGTTGATTTTAGGAAATTTTTTAAGCAGGTATTTAATTCAGGAATAGCTCGTATAAACTTATTAAAGCGTCATCCTGGTTCAATGAAATTAGTTCATCTTCTGCCTACTTGTTTTTCTCTTGGAGTGATAGCTTTAATATTATTAAGCATATTTGTCAGTTCTTATTTTGTCTTGCCAATATTGCTGTACTGCTTGTTAATATTTATAGATGCTTCCATAAAAGAAAAAAGCGTAAAGATTGGTATAATTTCAATATTTTCTTCTTTTATTCAATTATTTGGATATGGATTTGGATTTATAAACGCTGTATGGAATCGTTATATCTTAAAGAAACCAGAATATGGCGCTTATACTCAAACATTTTATAAATAGTTTAATTTTTATTATTTAAAATAAATTTGTTATCAAATCGTTATATAAATTATATAAAAACATATTTTTATAATTTATCTAAACATAATATATTTATGAAA
>JAFRQN010000155.1 GCA_017428585.1 Bacteroidota bacterium
GTAATTAAATACCAAATAAAGATTTTTTTTGTTATTTTTTATATTTCATTGTTTATATTTGATATTAATTAATTACGTATTTTTAAATAAAATGTTATAAATTTTTGACTTTGTTTTTCAATAAATCTTAATGGTATTAATATGGTTGGTATTGGATATGATATTCATAGAATCACTAATGGAGAGTATATTGTTTTAGGCGGTATAAAAATTCCATGTCAATTTAGAATTATTGCTCATAGCGACGGTGATGTACTGATTCATGCTATTATTGATGCACTGCTTGGAGCAGCTTCTCTTGGCGATATAGGCGATCACTTTCCTGATACTGACATGAAGTATAAAAATATAAGCAGTTCTTATTTATTGTCAGAAACAAAGAAATTGCTGGACGAAAAGAATTTAAAAATAGTAAACATAGATTCTACCATTATTTTGGAAGCACCAAAACTAAAGAACTATAAAACAGAAATAAAACAAAATATAGCATCTATTTTGGAATTAGATCCAGAACAAATATCAGTAAAAGCAACGACTAATGAAAAATTAGGCCATATTGGAAATAGTGAAAGCATTGCTTCCATTGCTGTTTGTCAAATAGAAAAACTATAATTTATTTTAATCTAATACGAATATGAAATCAAGCCGCAACAAAACAATTGATATTTCGATTTCTGAAGGAAAACAGTATCTTGATAATTGCATTAAATTTAGTTCAAAAATAAAATCTAAATTTGAAATAAATGATATTTTAAATAAGACAATACAAGGTGATGCTTTACAAGTTCTTCCTCTAATGCCTGATTCGTTTATAGATTTAATTATAGCAGATCCTCCGTATAATTTAGATAAGAATTATAATGGTCATACTTTCAAAAAAATATCAGACAGCGATTACATTGAATATACAGAGAACTGGATTAAACTTATTAAACCTTTATTAAAACCTAACGGCTCAATTTATGTATGCTGCGACTGGAAATGCAGTTCTGCTATTGAAAGTGTTTTAAGAAAATACTTCATTATTCAAAACAGAATCACCTGGCAGCGTGAAAAAGGAAGAGGTGCGATGAGGAACTGGAAAAACAACATGGAAGATATTTGGTTTGCAACTGTTTCAAATAAATATACTTTTAATATAAATGATGTTAAACAGAAAAGAAAAGTATTAGCACCTTACAAGCATAATGGAAAGCCAAAAGATTGGGTTGAAACAGATGACGGCAAATTTAGGTTGACGTTTCCATCTAATTTTTGGGATGATATATCAGTTCCATATTGGTCTATGAAAGAAAATACTGCTCATCCAACTCAAAAACCAGAAAAATTGATTGCAAAATTAGTTTTAGCAAGTTCTAATGTCAATGATATTGTTTTTGATCCATTTTTAGGTTCAGGCACAACATCGGTAATAGCAAAAAAATTAAATAGAAAATATATTGGTATAGAACAAAACAAACAGTACTGCATCTGGGCAGAAAAACGCTTGGAAATGGCAGATTCAGACCCTTCTATTCAAGGTTATACTGATGGAGTTTTTTGGGAGAGAAATACACACTCTTTCCAAAAAAATCTATAATCATTATATAATTAATATAATTATTTAAACATCTAAATAAACCTTTATTAATAAAAGCAGTCTAAAGGTATATAATACATTTTGTTTATAAAAAAATTAAAATAAATTAATTTTTTCAAATTATATTTACATAAAATATAATAATATTGTTTTATTTTAAAAAGTAAAAAAAATAGGAAAATTAATACAAAATAGAAAAGGTAAAATAAATGCGTAAATTCCATTTAACAAAAGTTTTAATTATTGCAATTATCTTGTTTTCATCATTTTATACAAATCTTGAAAATCTATACGCACAATCATACCAAGTAACAGGTAAAATAGTAGATAAAGAAACCAAGAAACCATTAATGCGTGCGACTGTAACTATACACAACGCAAAAGACAGCAGTCAAGCAACAGGCGGTTATACAGATAAAGACGGCAATTTCAAGCTGTCTGTTTCCAAATCTGGAAATTATTATCTTCGCTGTAATTATGTAAGCTATGATACTTACTATAAAAATTTTACTGTAACTAATGAAAATATAAATCTAAAAACAATATCTTTAGCTTTAAAAACAGTTAAAACTAAAGCAGTACAAATACTTGCCGACAAAGAGGCAGTACAGGTTGGATTAGATAGAAAAGTTTTTAAAATAAATCAAGAAGCCGAAAATTTAGGAAGCACGGCAACCGACGTAATACAAAATATTCCATCAGTAAGCGTGGATCAAGATGGTACAGTAAGTATGAGAGGAAGCAGTGATTTAACTATTTTAATAGATGGACGTCCTTCTAACTTATCTGGAAGTGATGCATTAGATCAAATTCCAGCATCAATGATAGAAAGTATAGAATTAATCACTAATCCTGGTTCAAAATTTGAAGCTGAAGGTACGGCAGGCATGATTAATATTGTTACTGTACGTGAAAAAATGCAGGGTGTAAGCGGAATGGTTAATTTAAGTGCTGGTACTGATGATGTAGGAAATATGAAATACAATGCTTCTGCAAATGGAAGTTATAATGTTGGCAAGTTCCGTATAAATGGCAATCTATCTGGAAGATTTAATAAAGGTATTGGAACAAGCAATGAATACAGCGAATATTATTATGGTATAGATACTACTTTTTTAATAAAGAATGGTTCAAATACAAGCAAAAGAGATTTTATGTCTGGTAAAATAAACGTTGATTATTACTTAACTAAACAGAATATATTTTCATATTCTTTTAATTTAAATAACCGTAAACGTTATTCTGATGCTTTTAATGAATTTGTATATTCAAATAATGATTCTAATACACGTAGAGAAATAAATGATCCAAATATGATAAATATGGAAAATTCTATTTCTTATAAGCATTTATTTGAACAAAAAGGACATGAATTAATATTAGATGCCTTCTATTCAACATTTAAAAATGATCAACATAAAGACTATAAACAATTTAATTATAAAAATAACCTTCTATCATCAACTGATATAGAACAAACAGAACAAGATGTAGATACAAAATTATTAACTGCTCAAATAGATTACGCTTTGCCAATAGGTACAACATCAAAATTTGAAGCGGGTGCTAAATTAACAAACAGAGACAATCACAATTCAATAATATATGAAGTATTGGACAACGATATTTTTGTAAGGAATGATAGAAAGAGCGATATATATAATTATTTAGAATCTGTTTATGCTGTATATTCAACATTTGGCAGTAAAATAGGCAGTCTAAAATATCAATTAGGCGTCCGCAGTGAAACAACAGTTTCTAAATTCAACTCAGAATTAAAAGAAAATAATGAATTCAGCAAAAATTATACAGGGTTGTACCCAAGTATATACTTATCATACGAATTAACTCCTAACCATTCATTTAATGCAAACTTAGCAAAAAGATTACGTAGACCAAGATATCATGATTTAAATCCTATCATAGATTATGAAGATCCTTTGAATCTGCGTTCTGGAAACTCTGAATTAAATCCAGAATCTTTGTATTTAACAGAATTAGGTTATATGTTGAATTATGATTATACTACAATCACAGCAACTGCTTTTTACAGATATGTAGATGATATGATTCAAATGTATAAAACAGTATATTCTGGCGATACTATGATAACTAAACCTTACAATATTGCAAGTTCTAAAAATTTAGGTTTAGAATGTATGTTAATGCAGCGTATTACAGATTGGTGGAAGATCGATTGGAATTATAGTTATTTCACAACAAATTTAGATGCCAACAACTTATCAAATGGTAATAGAACATCTGGAAATATGTGGTATACAAGAATAAAATCTTCTATGAATTGGGATAGAAAATATGAGCTGCAGATATCAGCCAACTATAGCTCAGCCCACGTACATGCACAAGGTAAATTTGATCCAAGCTGGAGTTCTGATTTGGCATTCAAATACAATTTCTTAGGAGATAAAGCATCATTAAGTTTTAGAATCAGCGATATATTTAATACCCGCAAATGGCAGGGATACACTTATATTGAAAATTCTTACTACAGCGAACATGAATACAAACATAAATCAAGACAATTTACTTTAGGATTCTCTTATAAGATAAATAATTACAACCAAAGAGATCTACGCCGAGGTCATAATGAAGATATGGGCGATGACGACAGTGGCGATATGTAAATAAAATATAAATAATTTTGTTATTTTAATAACAAATGTTTAAGTTTGTAAACTATAATTAATAATGTATTATATAGTATTTTTTTACTATATAATACATTTTAATTTATATAGATTTTTGTGAATAATGAGTTTATGATTAACTTGAGGAAAAAATGATTGATTTAGATATAATATTTGAAGATGATGACATAATAGCAGTTAATAAACCTGCCAATTTACTAACTATACCTGACAGATATAATAAATCTTTACCTTCTTTAAACAATATACTTAAAGAACGTTATAATGAAATATTTACTCTTCATAGATTAGATTTTGGTACAAGCGGTATAATATTATTTGCAAAAAATGCTTCAACACATAGCTTTTTAAGTGAACAAATCAACAACCGAACTATTACAAAATTTTATAGTGCAGTTTTACAAGGAAATTTTCCTGAAGAGACTATGCAGGTTGATATCCCTTTGCTTCCTAATCCAGGACGCGGAGGCGGAGTTATTCCATCTATTAGAGGGAAAAAAGCGATTTCAATCTTTAATATTGAACAAAGATTTATTAATTATACATTAGTTAAAGTACAAATACTTACAGGCCGTCTGCATCAAATTAGAGCACATGCTGCTTCAATAGGATTTCCTTTATTAGTTGATGAGTTATACGGCAATAAAACTGATTTTTTTGCTTCTGAAGTCAAAAAACGTTATAACTTAAAAAAAGGGACAACTGAAAAACCTATAATATCACGGCCTACTCTGCATAGCAGACAAATTACATTTATACATCCTTCAAACAAGGAAATGACGTTAGAAGCTGAATATCCTAAAGATTTCAAGGCATTGCTGCAAATATTAAGCAAATATGCCTGCGTAAAAGAATAAATATAAAAAAGGAAATACAATGGAAAAAAATAGAATAGATGCACGAAACACGCTGAAAATTGTAGAAGAAATAGCGATTGGAAATTACAAAAATGAATTGTCTTATTTAAAGAAATTGGTTCATTCAATTACTGTAAACAAAAATTTTAATATATCAAGCGGGCGTGTCTGGGAAATAAATAAAAACTGTACTGGTTATTTGCTAAAATATCAATCAGGTAAAGCAGGTAAACTCCCTTTAGATACAGAAATTAACATTAATGATTATACAGAAATAAAGGAATTAGTAAAGAATAAAGTATTTATTGCTGAAGAATCCAACGAACTGCTTCGTTCAAAAGGCATTAAATTGTTTTCTGCTGCTGGTGCCGGCGAATACGTTAAATCAAACAACAATAAAAGATATTTTAAGTATTTATTAGGATTTAATGCTGATAAAATGCCAAAGGGATTCAACGAAACTTTGTCTATAATTGGAAATGTTGTATCTTTGACATTAAGAAATATCCGCAATAGTGAAAAACAACATACTATCAATAAGGAATTAGCAGCAGCAGGCGAAATACAGCATCAAATTATACCGATATCAAATGTTAAATTTTCTGATTTCGACGTTTACGGTGTTTGTCATAACGCTAATTCAGTCGGCGGAGATTACTTCGATTATTTTCCAAATATAAATGATGAAGAAAACCGTTTGGGAATTGTTGTCTGTGATGCAGCAAGCAAAGGATTGGCTGCTTCCATTGAGGCTCTTTATGTTTCTGGCGCTATAAGAATGGCAAATTATTTCAGACCAAGAATTTCTACTCTGCTTTATAGATTAAACAACCTTATTTTCAACCATTTCCCTTACGATCGTTTTGTTACTCTATTTTATATTGAATTAACAAATGCAGCGAACCGATTAGCTTTGTATTCAAACGCTGGACACTGCCCTGCTATTCATATCAAGCATGATGGAAACGTTGATTATTTATATCCGACAAGCGGTGTATTGGGATTGGCTCCAGATCAGCAATTTAACATTGAAAGCATCACTATTGAACAAGACGATATATTAATTATATATTCTGATGGAATTACGGAAGCGCAAAACAGCAATGGCGAACTATATGGTGAGAATAAATTAATTGAATTGGTAAAACAGAATACACAGCTAACATCTCAAGAAATTGTTAATTGTGTTATTAATGACGTAGAAGAATTTTCCAACGGCGGAAAATATACAGATGATAAAACAATTGTTGTTATAAAACGTCAGCAATAGATGCAGACTTTTAAGGATTATGCTTTATGAATATAAAAATACAAAAAAATATAGAAGATAGTTTACAAGCTGAACTGGTTGAATATAGAAGACATATTCATTCATATCCTGAATTAGGTTTTAAGGAATTTGAAACAGCTAAATATATAAAAAGCATATTAAATAAGTATAATATAGAAACAAAAGACATTTGCGAAACAGGATTTGTGGCTGATATAGGCAAAGGCGGTCATTGTATAGCTCTGCGTACTGAATTGGACGGACTGCCGGTAGAAGAAAAAACAAATTTGGAATACAGTTCAAAAATACCAGGCAGAATGCACGCCTGCGGTCATGATCTGCATATTGCAGTTTTGCTGGGCGTTGCAAAAGTATTAAAACAAAATGAAGATAAAATTGAAGGCAGAGTAAGATTGATATTTCAACCTGGAGAAGAGGTTCTGCCCGGCGGCGCATCTAAGATGATAGCAGCAAACGTTTTAAAAGATGCTAATGTAGAATATGTTTTTTCACAACATATTGATCCTATGCTTCCTGCTGGAACGATTTCCATTCCTCAAAAGGAAGCAATGGCATCAACCAATGAGCTTTTTTGGACGATAAAAGGCAAAGCGTCCCACGCTGCACAGCCGCACTTGGGCAATGATGCAATTTTAGCTTCAGTAAATATTGTTAATTTTATACAGTCTATAGTAACAAAATTTAGAAATCCTATTACACCTGCGGTTATATCCGTTTGTTCTATCAATGGCGGGAATACAACAAACATATTTCCATCTGAAGTAAAAATGCAGGGCGTAATGCGTACTTTTGATATGAAGCTGCGCAAAGAAATAGAAGAACTGCTAATCAGCAAAAGCAGCGATATTGCAGCTTTATATAATACATCATGTGAGTTATATATTGATCATGGCTACCCTGCTTTGATAAATAATTCCAATGCAGTAAAAATAGTAACTGATGCAGCAAACAACATATTTAATAAGTCGGATATAGAAATTGCAGAACCAAAACTACTGGCAGAAGATTTTGCATATTTTGCACAGGAACTGCCATCCTGCTATTGGTTTATGGGAACAGCAAGAGAAAATGAAGAAAAATACAGTCTGCATAGTCCTTTTATAAATCCATCAGAAGAAGTTTTGATAAAAGGCGTTAAATTGTTTATTGAAATTGTCAATACTGCATTAAATAAATTAAATACAGAAAATAATTAATTTAATATAGGTAATAGAATGGAAACAACCAATAATCCAATTTTTCATACAATAGAATCTGCTTTAAAAGATCCATTGTCAGTAAAATACTTAGATATAAACTATACTAATTTGGAAACTTTTCCAAAAGAGGTTTTTAAATTGGAAAATTTAGAGGAATTGGCTATTTA
>JAFRQN010000156.1 GCA_017428585.1 Bacteroidota bacterium
AATAAATGTAATATTATTTTTATTAAGTGCATTATATGTTTTAGGAGGTTCACCATGTGCTCTAATAACAGTTATTGAATTTTTAGAATCCAATTTTTCTATATCTTCATAATTTATGGTAGATAGTTTTTTTTCTTCAAGCCTTTTTATTTCGAGAGTATTATGAATTATTTCACCAATAACAGAAACATTTTTATCTGGATTTTCTTCTAAAGCCTTTTCAACCTTTTCAATTGTTTGAACTACTCCCCAGCAAAACCCTGCATTCTCATCGATTATAATTTTCATAGCACAAATATTTTTTTAAAAAAAACGGTTATTGCTTATTCAGCAATAACCTTGATTTTATATTTATTATACTAAATAACTTATTTAGCAAATTCTTTACCTTTTTGGAAGGCCGTCATATTAAGAGGAATTAATTTATGATGACGTTCTGGTAAAGCTTTTTTCAATCCTTTTTCTACACCTTCATCAGTAATAGTTTTTCTAACAGCTAAGAAAGCACCTAATACAATCATATTAAATACTTTTTGGTTGTTTAATTCTATAGCTGCTTGATTTGCAGAAATAGGAATAATATTTATATCTTTCCTTGTTGGTGGAACAGTAATAGTAGAAGTTTCATAAATTAAAGTTCCACCTTTTTTTACTTTACTTTCAAATTTATCAAGTGATGGCTGGTTTAAAGCAACTACAGTATCATAACTTGAAATAATAGGTGAAACAATAGGTTCATCAGAAACAATGACATTACAATTAGCAGTACCACCTCTCATTTCTGGACCATAAGAAGGCATCCAACAAACTTCTTTACCTTCCATCATACCTGCATAAGCAAGAATTTTGCCCATAGAGAGAACACCTTGTCCGCCGAAACCAGCGAAAATTACTTCTTCTGTCATAATTTATTTGCCCTCCGGAGTTTTAATATCGCCAAGTGGATAATTAGGAATCATAGTATTTCTTACAAATTCATTAGCTTGTACTGCTGTCATTTTTAAATTAGAAGGACAGTTAGATACTACTTCGATTAAGCAGAATCCAAGTTTTTGTTTTTGATATTCAAAAGCTTTCAACATAGCCTTCTTTAAATTTCTAACGTGTGCTACAGAATCTACTGCTTGACGAGTAACATAAGCAACACCAGGCAATTGAGCTAATATAGGACCTAAATAAAGAGGATACCCCATAGTTTTAACGTCTCTACCTCTTGGACAAGTAGTTGTTTTCATACCTTCAAGAGTTGTAGGAGCCATTTGACCACTTGTCATACCATAAATACCATTATTGATAAATATGGTAAAGAAGTTTTCGCCGCGGCTTGCTGCATGCATAGTTTCACCAGTTCCAATAGCAGCGAGATCACCATCACCTTGGTATGTGAATACATATTTATCAGGCATTACTCTTCTAATTCCTGTTGCAATAGCACATGCTCTACCATGAGGAGCCTGCTGCATATCAATATTCATATAATTATAAGCGAATACTGAACAACCTACAGGAGCTACACCTATAGTATTAGATTCTATTCCTAATTCTTCTACTACTTCCATAAGAGTTTTATGAACAGTACCATGTCCACAACCTGGGCAGTAGTGCATACTTACATCAAGTAAAGTACTAGGTTTTTTATAAACAAGATTTTCTTCTTTTATAAGATGTTCGTTCATATTTAACTCCTATTTAATAAATATTTTTTCAAAATGTTCAAGAATTTCATCAGGAGCAGGAATCATACCGCCCATTCTTCCATAAAATTCAACTCTTGTTTTATCGCCAACAGCCAATCTAACGTCTTCAACCATTTGGCCTGAATTCATTTCAACATCTAAAATGCCTTTTAATTTACCAGCATATTTTTGATAAACTGCAGTTGGGAATGGATATAAAGTAATAGGTCTAATAACACCTACTTTGAAACCTTTTTCACGTGCCATATCAGCAGCTTTCTTACAAATTCTTGCACCTAAACCAAATCCTGTAAATATATAATCAGCATCTTCAATTTTATAAGTTTCAAAACGAGTTTCATTTTTTTCTATAGTTCTGTATTTTTCTTGTAGATGATGATTTATAACTTCCATTTTTTCTGGTTGTATATTAAGAGACGTAATAAAATTACGCATTTTACGGCTGCCACGACCAGTTGTAGCCCATTCTTGAGGCAATTCTGCATCTGTCTTTCTTGGAATTTGATCGAATAATTCGACTTTTTCCATCATTTGACCGATAGCTCCATCAGCAAGAATAAATACAGGAGTTCTATATTTTTCTGCTAATTCAAAGCCATCTCTTACGTGATTAACCATTTCCTGGACAGTAGAAGGAGCAAGTACTATTAAATGATAATCTCCATGTCCACCACCTTTTGTAGCTTGGAAATAATCACCTTGTGATGGTTGTATTGTACCCAATCCAGGACCGCCTCTCATTACATTAGCTATAAGACAAGGTACCTCTGCACTTGCCATATATGATATAGCTTCCTGCATTAAACTTATACCAGGACTGGAAGATGTTGTCATAACTCTTTTTCCACAACCACCAGCTCCATGAACCATATTAATAGCAGCGACTTCACTTTCAGCTTGAAGCACAACCATTCCTGTACGTTTCATTGGATCTTCATTTGATAAATACTCCAATACTTCAGATTGTGGAGTAATAGGATAACCGAAATAAGCATCACAACCAGATCTAATCATAGATTCAGCTAATGCTTCGTTGCCCTTCATTAATCTAATTTCGCCCATTATATCTCCTTTCTTTTTTTAATGACAAAAATTATTTTTCTCTATAAACAGTAATAGCTCCTTCTGGACACATAATACCACAAGATGCACATCCAGTACAGCCTTCCTTTGCTTGTACTGCATATAAATAACCTTTCTTGTTTAACTGTTTGCCCAACTCAATAAGATGTAGTGGGCATGCACCTACGCATACTTCACAGCCTTTACAAGCTTCTGCGTCTATTACTATTGTTCCTTGTTTTGCCATAAATACCCTTCTCCTTGAAGATTATTTTATTAAATATTATGTATTTTATGTATTAAATAATAATTATTCTATATTGCAATATTTTAAAATACAATATACAAAAAAATAAAATATAAAAAAACAAAATAATTAAAAACTATATTAGTTTATACTATATATTTATTTTATATTATTAAAATCACAATTCAAAATTACGAAAACTATATTATAAAAGCAAAAATAGCATCTATAAATATAATTAAAAAGATTGATACTACAACACTTGATGTAGTAAACTTTCCTACACTTTCTGCACCGCCTGTTACTTGAAATCCTTTAAAACAGCCTACAATAGATGTTATAAATCCAAAAATAATTGACTTGCCTATTCCTCCTAATACATCAATATACCTTAAAGTTGAATCCAATAATTGTACTTGAAATTCACTAAAGGTTAGATCTAATACAACAGCACCTGCAAAATATCCACCTATAATTCCAACTATATTGCAAATACTTACTAAAACTGGAATTGATATAACTGTTGCCAATAAACGAGGAATAACTATAAAATACTGTCTATCGAATCCGAAAGAAGTTAAAGCGTCAACTTCCTCTGAAACTTTCATTGTACCTATCTCAGCTGCAAAAGAAGAACCGGTACGACCTGCAATTATAATTCCTACCATCAATGGAGATAGTTCTCTTGTAATAGCAATACCTACCAACGCAGCAAGAAAACTTCCAACTCCAAAACGAGCTAATTGTATTGCTCC
>JAFRQN010000157.1 GCA_017428585.1 Bacteroidota bacterium
ATCTATCTACACGACCTGCTGTATCGACTAAAGTTTGTTTTCCTGTATAGAATGGATGTGACTTTGAATCGATATCAAGTATAACTTTATCTGCCTTATAGCATGAACGTGTATGATACACTGTGCCATCTGTCATAACAACTTCTAAGTTATGATAATAAGGATGAATACCTTTCTTCATTTTATTTTATCCAATTAATTTATATCAACTTTATCTGCTTGTGAAATATCGTCTATTTTGACCATTTGTTCTAAGAATCTTACTGAACCTATTTCACTAACATATCCTTTAATTACTTTTACTGATACTTTATCTGCGGATTTTGTTTTCTTTGATTTGTCTGAAAACGTCTGCTGTTTTGCCATTTCGGTTTACTTTCTGTTTATAATTAAATAATTAATTCTTTTATTACTATTATTAGAATTACAAACATAACAAATTTTGTGTAAAAAAAAAACATTTTTTTAATATTTATTTTTTTCTATCCTGCTATATTAATATTGACTATTGTCCATTTATCTTTTATATAGGCAAAAACACACCAGATATTAGTACCTGATTTTTCCATTTGACCTGCTGCATTATCCCAATACTGAAGTGAATATTGTAATTGATAAACAGAATTAACACCATACTTGTCATGTATGGAGCTATGATCATTATATACTATTGACCAAACAGCCTTGCTGCCTGCGTTTTTATTTCCAGTTCGTTTACTTGTAGTATATTTATTTTTTGCTGAAAGATTACATATATATTTATAATCTTGTTTTAATAATTGAGCAAATTCCATTAATAAATATATATCCGCCTGTCTTATATAATCATTCTGCATATATTGGCATAATGGACGTATATTTCCTTCTGCATGCTTCAAACTATTCTGAAATTCATTAAAAAATGAATAAAAGTCTTTAGTATTAGTATCTGCATAAGTATAAGAACTACAGCATAAAAACAATATTAATAATAGATATTTAGTTTTAGAACATAAAATTTTATTAAACATATCAAATTATATTATATTATTATTTTAAAAAGCCTAATTCATAAACCATTGGACGCATCTTGTCTGCAAGTTTCTTGAAGAGATCTACAAATTCATCATAATTTTTCTTATCATATTCTTTTGCAAGTGCTTTTATTTGATACCATCCACAATCCCAGTTCATTATCTGGTATTCTGGATGTTCGCTGTCAAACATTCCTCTGTATTTGAATGTATTCCGCACAATTTCATTTGCTTTATCTAAAACTAATTGTGCTTCGGCTGATAATGAAATTGTTTGAAGTTTCTTATAAACATATCTATCATTTGAAGCTCTTGCATCATTATAACACTGCAGACAGTTGTTGTCATTTGCTAACTGCATAATTTCTTCTTTTGACATCCAAAAGAACTCATTATAAATATTCCAATTCTTTTCTTTATATTCAACATTTCTCAACGATGATTGGTTGCTTGAAGTATGAAATAATGAGTAGATTATTGAATCATTTACAAATTCGTTATACTGCGGATGGTTTTCATTTGGTGCAAGATATTCGTCTTTTGAATTTATCCAATTCTTCATTATCAATTTACGTGCTGAAAATAAGGCAGTACAACGTGTAAAATTATCATCTAGTATTGAGATACCATGACCATTTGCATACATACTGCTCACAGTTGCAACACCACTTGTATTATTATCTACATTGTTTCCTTTGAACATTGTATATCCAAATGCACCTATCGTCATTTGTCCATAACCTTCTTCACTAATATTCAACGCACTAGTTAAATATGGTGCATCAAAGGTTTTAATACCTTTTATAGATTCTTTAGCCCAATCTCTTGCTAATTTTTGCTTATCAACATTATAAACATATTTTTCTCCTATAACTTGAATTTCACCATCAATATCATCAATGCAGTCATATAAGAAATTGTTTGGATCAATAGTTTTACCACATTTCCAAATAGAAAATGAAATTCCCCAATTATCTGCGACATCTGCAAAATGACTTGCTCGAAATTGACATGCTTTTATAAATTCAAACTCGTTCAAAAACATTGTCCTAAATTTTTTCCAACTTGGTCCTGTTAAAAATAAAGTTGGTGAATATAATCCAATAAAGCAATTTAATAAATTGTATTCCTGCTTTAATTGCATAATTCTATACAAAAATTGTCCATAAATATTTTCTGAACAAGCTCCTATTTTTTCCTCCAGCATCTTTTTATTAACCATGGTTTTTGCAATACCTGCTTTGTGTGTTCCTTTTGCACCCATATCGTTTGCTGTCCCATAAGGAGGATTAAGAAAGAATACAATTGGTTTATTTTGTTGTAGTGCGTTAATAAGACCTTTAGGTAATTTTGTCGTTCTACTAATCAATTCACCAGGCTTTGGAATATCATCATTCAAGAAATCAAATTGAAACTTAACAGCTTCTGGATTGTAGTTTTCTCCAATATTCAATTCGCTTTGGAATAAAGTTGAACAATACAGTTCTTTAAATTTGTAATCTCGTGTGAGATTTCCCGTTCCCCAGCAGTTATCCCAAACAACACAGGTTTCCTTCCAATCATACCCAATAACTTCGTCAATCATTTTATGGGCATAATCAACAAACAATGTAGGAGTCCAAAAATCACCTTTCATTCGTCTATCAACATCTTCTATTAATCTGTCCGCTATACTATTCAGTCTCATTGTTTCTTGTGGTGTATAGTTCCTATCAAAATATCCGAAAAACGCCTTGAAAGCATTCCCATCAATATTGATACGTTTGCCATGACATACAAGATAATTTGGATCATTTGGGTGTTGGAAATAATTCATTTTATCTCCTATAATGCCCATGAAAATTTCAACTAAATCATGACCGCTTAACTTTGTTTTTCCTTTCAATACACTTTTACAGAAATAGTCAAAAATTTTGGAAAGATTATGTTCTGTTACTCGTACATATCTTTGGATATTATCTGCTAAGTCTTTGATTTTATTTGCTACTTCTTTAAAACTAAAATTCTCATCAACATGGAAAATAAATGGATTAATATTTTCGTCCTGCGATATTTTCATTACTAAATCAGGATTTGATACAGCAGCGTTGGAAGGTGCAATACTCCAATCTATATTCTCATCAAGATATTTCAATAATTCATTGGTGTGCATCACAAAACATTCATCTTTATCCCCTACCATGCAAACATTTGGTAAAACCATTCCTTCTTGTTCAAACCGTTTTATGTAATAGATTACCTGTATTAATACCTTTGCTCTTGAAACGCTGTTTGTCATCATCTCATTGAATTTATATTCAATGATTAATTTCAAAACTTTCTTATTGTCTGTTTTTGTATCAACAAAGCCGTCACAGGCAAAAGGATATGTAATTCCAGAAGGAAAATAAAGATTTATTCCCTTATTATAAACGTCCTCAACCGTTCGTTCAATAACAGCATCTTTTATTTCGTCATAAAACTTGCTTTTGCTCATAAGTATCTAAATTTTACGTTGTTATGTTTATTTTTACCTTACAAATATACGAAAAGTTTTTTAATTTACAGCTCTTAAGCAGATATTTCCAAAATAACAATATATTATAATCGTTAGTAATAATGAAGCATCTATAAAAAAAGAGCAGTTGAACAACTACTCTTTTATATAAATTATAATTATTATATTCTATTTTACTGTACTACTACTAATCTGCCACCACAGATATTAGTTTTAAGATTGGCTTCTGAATAACCACGAGTTGATACTCTGCAGCCTCCAGCATTGCTGTTAAAGCAACCGCCTCGTGCAACACGAGCAGAACCAGTTTCAGGACCTGTTGGATTGGTTACACCG
>JAFRQN010000158.1 GCA_017428585.1 Bacteroidota bacterium
ATACGTTCCGCATAAGATACAATAGAACCAATAAAATTAGACGCTGTTTCAGGATTAACGTCCAATGATGCAAATCCAGACAATAAGCTGTCAGCTATGCTGACAAACGAACTGTCCAATTTTTTTAAAAGAGGAATAATAGAAATATAAGGATATTCATCTGGAAATTCTGAAACCAAAACAACCTGTATCACTGCATATAAAGCAAAGATTTTTGCCCGACCGTCAATATTCCTAAAATTAAAATCTTTTATAGAAACAGCATTAGTTTCCTCCAAATCTTTCCAGATTTCTTTTACAAAAATAAAATTGCGGAGAGTGCAAAAGACTGTTTCCGATATAAATCTTCTGTCTTTGCTGCCGATATATTTTTTTGAACGCAGATATTCAGAGGTCAACCTATCGCTCGGCGATGTGTTTTTATCAATAATGGACAATAATTGTCCGCAATGTTCCAATAAAGTTAAAAGCTGCAAAATAAGTTCCTTCTTTTTGCCTTTATTTTTTCATTCTGATATATAAATGAAAAAAATAATAATCTTATTAATTATATTTTATTAAAATAAGTAAATAAAATCAAAATACAAATAAAAAAACTATATTTTTTTATAACTAAAGTCTAAAGGAAATACAACTATATTATTAATATTATTTTCTTTAAATAGATTGATAAACGATTTTAACTTCACAGCATCTTTTTCAGTCGCAGCAATAATATTGGAATTATTCTGCTCTGCCAATTTGATAATATAGTTAATACTATTTACAGTATAATTATAATGATCAGGATAGGATTTAGATGCAGCTATATTATAATCAGCATCAGAAAGCATAGAAAAAAATGATTGAGGATTTGCAATAGCAGAAACCGCAATTATCCTATTAGATTTATTAATGCTAAATTCACTATTATCCATCAAATTATAGCTTTTGCCAAATTTGACGCTGCATTCATAAAACTGCTTGTTTTTTAATTCTTGATAGAGATTAGCAGAATCCGCTGCAGATTTAAATAATTCAAAATCAGCACCTTTTGTCAAACAAATAATATCAGCACGTTTTAATGATTTCAATGGTTCTCTTAAACGACCGAAAGGAAGAAGTTTTGGATTCAGAAGATTGTCCTTGGAAAGAAGAACAATATCATAATCACGATATAGACGCCTATGCTGAAAACCATCATCAACAATAATATAATCTACATCAAAATTTTTAGATACAAATAAAGCAGCATCGCTTTTTGATGAATAAGCAACAACAGGGATATTGAATTTCTGAGCAATCAGATACATTTCATCACCTCCTGCTTCAGCATCAGCTTTTATCTCAACACCATCAGACACTACCACCAAACCTTTGCTCTTTCTTTTATAGCCTCGACCTACAACAGCAGGCTTATAACCTTTGTCCAACAATACTTGACAAAGTTTAATAACAGCAGGAGTTTTGCCTGTTCCTCCAACTGCCAAATTACCTATACTGATAACAGGCACGCTGCATTTAACTATTTCAGCTTTATTGTTATCATATAGTTTATTGCGTCTATTTACTATAAAAGAATACATATAATAAACAATACAATTTAACCAAAAATAGTTGTTTGATTATCTTCTGGGATTAAATGCCAACACCCATTAATTTCTGAACGTTCAGCAATAGTTTCAAGAACATTAAGCACATTCTGTTCATTAGGTGTAATGCCATTTTTCAGCAAAGGTAATATATTTAATACTATATCATCAAAGTTTACTTCTTTATGTTCACGCTCAGTACGACGCAAATAACTGATTAGATAATATTTTATTCTTAAATCAAGAGGAATATTTGTTTTAAACTTAGTATTAGATTTTATTTTATATTTTTCTGTTTTTTCATTGTAATCAAAATTACTGCTTAACAAAGAAGTAATATCAGAATATTCTTTACTTAATAGGTCAAGGAAGCCAAGTTCCAATCCTTTCAATATTAATTCATTATTAATCTGTTCTATTGTAGCACCATCTTCTTTAGCAATAATACCTTCAATTGTTTGTAGAACGATTTCTGAGATATTCATACCTAAATTTGCCTTTAATATAGCTTTAGGAGAACGTACTTTTCTAAAACTAATTATTAACTCTCCAGACAAAACAGTATAAGGGTTTTGTCTTTTTTTGTAACTTGTTTGTCCATTTTTTTGAGAAACAGCTCCAACATATTCAAAACCACATCGTTCAGCTGTTTCTACGATTAGATGCCAAAATTCAGGATCTTTGTGAGCAAAAACAAAAGATAACCAGCGATCGAATTTTAATACTCGATACATTTCCTCTATACTTTTAGATATAAGATTATTATATTGTTTTTTTGAGTGATTATGAGAGCCACCCTCTATTGCTTCTAAATCGTAATCTTTTAAAGTTACATCTAAATCCAACCACGAATTCCACATGACTGATAAATCAAGATAAGGAATTTTTGCACCATAAGGCGGATCGGTATAAATATAATCTATAGATTCAGTTTCAATAAAGTGCAAATTTGTAGAAGTATCTTTTCTATTTATTAAATTATTTATAGTTTCTGTATTTATTTTATCTTTTATTTCTTTTTTTGCTTTTATTATTTTCTTAAAACGTAAATCTAAATATTTCTTAAAATCTAATTCTGTTGGTTCAGGAGCTATTCTATAACGATAATATCTAAAAGCAGAAGCATCTCCTGTAGAAGCAGATTTGGAATTATGATACGTTAAATTAAATCTTGTTACAAGTCCAGAAAACATCAATAAAAGTGTCTTTTGTATATTTTCGTTTTTTTGTTTTTTTATAAAATATTTTAATGTAACTAATTCTGCTAATTGCTTTTTAGAAAATAACTGTAAAACATTACCTACATCAGAACCCTTAGCCAAAGGTAATGGTTTTGGTAATAAATTTTTATATTTAGATAATGCTTTTTTAATATCATTATTTGTTACAGGTTCATGATTAATATATTGTGTTTTTACCTCATTAAAAGCAGTTTCTAATTCCTCTAAATTAACAGGAGCAGCCAGTGCTTCCACCATAAATACTGCCATAGGATTAATATCTACATTAATAGCCTTTCGATTATTCATCAAAGCCTCTATTGCAGTAACCCCAGTTCCACCAAAAGGATCGAGAACTACATCACCTTCTTGAGAAAAGTTTTTAATATATTCAGCAACTACATTCCAACTTTGTCTTGTAAAATAACCATGTACCCCAAAATGCCGTTTAGCTGATTGCTTTTTTACTGGTAAACTTTTTAGTTGAGGACGAGTTAGATAATCAAAAGCATTATTTTTTTTAGGTTGAACATAAGAAATAATACTTTCTGTTTGAAAACTATCTATTGATATGCAGCTATATAAACGATCCCAATATAATTCTATATCTTTTAAATCAAATGATAATATTGAATTATTAGGATTATCTGTTCTATATAAAACAAACCTTAAACCATTACATAAAACAAAATATTTACTTCGTATTTCCTGATTAACTGCATACAAATATGCCTGTTGGATATATTCTTCCTTTGTAATATCTTTATTTGGTGCTTTCGCTTCTAATATAAAAGCATAGTTGCCACCTATTTTTATAGCATAATCTGCATGTAGATTGTTATATTGTTTTTTCCCTATTTTTGTAGGATATTTCAAAGATTTTTCATATTTAATATTATTTACCTTTGAATATCCTAAAGCATCAAGAATAGGATCTATAATTAATTCTCTTATACTTTCCTCATTATAGTCTAAATTCTTTTCTATTTCTTCAAAATCTAAACCCTCAAAAATATCAATTATATTTGCTTTATTCATAATACCACACTAAAATATTAATCATCTACAAATATAACAAATATTATAATAATATTGCATAAAAATTAAAATTAATCAGATTTGAAAGTATATCGTTTTTGAATAAATTAAATAAAATATTATTTTTGTAAAATTATAATTGATTATAAAAATAAATATTTGATATGAGCAAAAGATATACAAAGAATTTTTTCGATTTTATCGTTACTATTTTTGTATTATTAGTAAAAATTATTCTTGCTGTAGTTCCACTTAAAATAAACAGGATAATATTCAAATGGATAGGTTCTTTTGGGTATATTATTTCAAAAAAACGCAGGGAAACAGCACTGGAAAATCTACGTTACGCTTTCCCTGAATATACAGAAGAACAAAGACGCCTTATAGCAAAACAATCATTTCAGAATTTAATGATTACTATGGGCGAATTGTTTATAATGCATAGAATGTCTGACGAAAAATTAAAAGAAATAGTAAAATTCAAAAATCTTGATGTTGTAGAAAAAGCAAAAGCAAAAAATAAAAGTATTTTATTTTTGTCAGCACACTATGGCAACTGGGAATTATTAGCATATTCCGTTGGATATTTTACCCAAACACCACTGACTATAGTTGTCAAGCCACAAAGCAACAAATATTTAGACAAGATATTAAATAAAATAAGAACATATAGAAATAATAAAGTTGTATCGATGTATTCTGCGGCAAAGGTAATTGTTGAACAGGCACAATCAAATGGCGCGGTAGCTTTGCTGGCTGATCAATCAGCAACCAAAGACAAAGACGTATTTGTAGATTTCTTCAATAGACCTGCCGCAACATATAAAGTTGTTGCTAAATTAGCATTGCGTTTTGGAATAACAATTATAACAACACATATTTCACGTCAGCCAGATATGAATTATGTAATAGATTTTAAGGAACTTGATTATTCTGATTTAAGCAATACACAAGACGATATAAAAGAATTAACACAAAGACATGTAAAGGCAATAGAAGATGTAATAAGAACCAACCCTGGACAATGGACATGGATGCATCATAGATGGAAACACACACCAAAAAGCAATCAAGGAAATAATATATAATTAATAAAAAAAAACTCATCTTTAAGATGAGTTTTTTTTTAACTAATATTTTTCTGTATCAGTAACACCTGTTACCATTTCATACCAATTATCATTATGGATATAACCGAAAGCTGTAGAATGGATAAGGTTATATACTCCCATACCATGCATATCAATAAAATAAAATTCACCGCCGCCGTCAATGCCTGTATAATACCATACATCATAAGCGTGTTTTGAAGGCGTAGCAGAATTTTTATCCATTTGATCTGGTTCGCCAAATTTGATATATACCTTGCCTCGATCAGTTTTCCAGCCATTCTGTTTTCCACCCCAGCTAAAATATGTATTTACATATTTAACTCTATCTCTAAATGTCTGTAATTCCTTGTTATATCCAGATTTTTGGTCGGTATTCCTAACAAACCAAAATCTATACAAGAATCTTTGCTTTGCTTTCAGATCGGTTAAACGCTTCCAAGATTTAAGCTCTAAATTAGACGCTACTATAG
>JAFRQN010000159.1 GCA_017428585.1 Bacteroidota bacterium
GTTTTTAATGTGAAATAATACATCACCCATAGCCTCAACACGACCAGTTTGTTCCCATATTTCAATAGGATTTAAAGCAGGGAGTAAAAATTCTTGAGCACCGATTTCATCTAATTCTTCTCTTAAAATGTTTATTATTTTCTTCAGTACTCTTTGACCTAAAGGAAGAAATGAAAATACGCCGGCTGCTAAGCTTCGTATTAATCCTGCTCTAAGCATTAATTGATGAGATGGTATTTTTGCTTCTGCTGGAACCTCTTTTAATGTAGGTATAAAATAATTTGATTGTTTCATAGTTTATATTTTTATAATATTTATTTCTGTAATTATTTATTTAATAAAATACAAAATTATGAAAAATAATTTAAATATGTAAATAATAAGATTAAAAGTTATTAACTATTAAATATATTAATAATGATTTATGTTTCTTTTTTATATTTTTTCCTGCTGCTTTGTTCAGGCGCTGTTGGTATAGATATTGATAATTTAATATTATTACCAAAAATAGAAACTAATCTATTAATTGTTTTAATGTCAAAGGTAAGATTTATATTATTTGAAATATATCTTTTAACTTCATTTTTTGTATTTAGAACAAATACTAATTTTATATGAGAATTATCTAAAAGATTTTGTTGATCTTGATTTTCAATTTCATCTTTTAATAATTTTAATTTTTGTTGAGTTTCCTCGTTGTCATTAATAAATATAAAATAGCCAGTTGCATATTTTTTGACAGCATCATTTATTAAATATACAGAATCTGCATTGATTTTGGCAGCAGAACCACTTTCTTTTGTAATTTTTCCAACACAACAAATTATATTATTTTCTTCTAATAAATCTTGATAGGTTGAATAACTATCGCTCCAAAAAGTTATATCAGCTTTTCCTGTATAATTCTCTATTGTTACAAAAGCTATTTTTTTATTATTCTTATCATTAAGAGTTCTTACATTAGTAATTATGCCAGACACAAAACCGTATGTAGATATAGGATTATCTAATTCTTCTGTTTCAGATAAAGAAACAGAGTTTAATGCTTTAATAATAGGAGCAACTTCGTCTAGCGGATGACCTGACATAAAAAGATTTAAGAAATCTTTCTCATATTGGATTCTTTCTTTTTGCGTCCAAGGTTTAGAAGGAATCAATTTAGGTTCTTTTATATCATTTGTGCTGGCTGAGAAAGAACCAAACATATCATCCATTGCTTGAGATTGACTATTATTTAAATTTTTTGAATACTCTAAAGCTAAATCAATAGATGCTAATAAAGAAGCTCTCTTATCGACATCATAAATAGAATCAAAAGCACCCGTAGATATTAATGGTTCTAATGTTCTTTTATTTACTAATCTAACATCAATACGTGAAATAAAATCAAAAAGAGAGGTGAATTTTCCTTTTTTGCGTGTTTCAACAATATTTTCAACGGCAGGAACACCAACGTTTTTTACACCTGCTAATCCAAAGAATATCTTATTATCTTTTGCTATGAAATTAGTTGATGATATATTTATATTAGGAGGCAGTACCTCTATATTCAATTTACGAGCATGATCTATAATTTCTACTAATTTTGATAAGTCAAACATTGAAGCAGTCATACACGATGCTAAATATTCAGCAGGATAATATGTTTTTAACCATGCAGTTTGGAATGCAAGATATGAATATGCAAGAGAATGCGATTTATTAAAACCATATTTTGCAAATTCAGCTATTAAATTAAATATTTCATCAGCTAACTTCGAAGAAATCCCATTTTCAGCACAACCTTTTATAAATTTTGGCTGTAATTTGTCCATGACGTCTTTCTTCTTTTTACCCATAGCTCTACGCATAATATCAGCTTCACCTAAAGAAAAACCAGCTAAATCTTGTACCAACTGCATAA
>JAFRQN010000024.1 GCA_017428585.1 Bacteroidota bacterium
AGCAGAAGATGATCATGTGTTAAATGCTATTAATGAAGCACGAAAAAATAAAATTGCAAATCCTATTTTTGTAGGTAATACAGAAAAAATTAAAAAAATAGCTTCAGAACAAAATATTGATATATCAGGAATCAATATTATTGAAGAATGCAATCCTGCACTTGCAGCACGAAAAGCTGTAGAATTAGTTAATTCAGGGGAAGCACAAATATTGATGAAAGGACTTGTTTCAACTGCTGACTTCTTACGTGCAGTTCTTAACAAGGAAGTAGGACTTCGTACAAATAATTTACTTAGTCATATAGGACTTTTTGAATTGCCTGCTTATCATAAAATTCTTGGTTTAACAGATGCAGCTCAAAATGTAGCTCCTACTTTTGAAGAAAAAGTTTCTATATTAAAAAATTCTGTTACTTGTCTTAACAGACTTGGTATAGAAAATCCAAAAGTTGGTGTATTAGCAGCAGTAGAAGTAGTAAATCCAAAAATGGAACCTACTATACACGCAGCAATGTTAACACAAATGTATAGACGTGGTCAAATTAAAAATTGTATAATAGATGGTCCATTTGCATTAGATAATATTATTTCAAAAGAAGCTTGTGAACATAAAGGCATTCAAACAGAAGTTGGTGGTGATGCAGATTTAATATTCTGTCCAAATATTGAAGTAGGAAATGCTTTATATAAATCGTTTACTTATTTAGCAAAAGGTACTATTGCTGCTATGATTCTTGGAGCAAAAGCACCTATCGTTCTTACATCGAGAGCTGATAGTAATCGTTCTAAATTTATGTCAATTGCTTTAGCAGCCGCTTATTAATAAATGTAAAAATGGAGAATTAAATGAAAATATTATCTATTAATCCAGGGTCTACATCAACAAAAATAGCTTTATATGATGATTTAAATGTTGTATTTGTTGAAGTACTAAGACATAAAGCTGAAGAAATTGCGAAATTTAATGATGTTATGTCTCAATATGAATTTAGACAAAACATCATATTAAATTTTCTTGAGACGAAAAATATAAAGCTTTCAGATTTAGATGCTATAGTTGGACGAGGTGGTTTATTAAAACCTATTTCAGGTGGTGTTTACAGAGTAAATGAAAAAATGGTAGATGATATAAAATTCCACGCAACTGGTGAACATGCATCTAATCTTGGTGCTATTTTGGCTTATGAAATAGCAAAAAAAACAAACAAAGAATTTAATAAAAATATAGATGCTTATATAGTAGATCCTGTAGTTGTTGATGAATTGGATGATATATCAAGATATTCTGGCCATCCTTTATTACCACGTATTTCTATATTTCATGCATTAAATCAAAAAGCTGTTGCTCGTAGATATGCAAGAGAAAATAATTTAAAATATGATGACTTATCTCTTATTGTTGTACATTTAGGAGGTGGTATTTCTGTAGGTGTTCATCATAAAGGAAGAGTTATTGATGTAAATAATGCTCTAAATGGTGATGGACCGTTTTCTCCTGAACGCTGCGGAACAGTTCCTACTTTTGAGTTAGTTGATTTGTGTTTTTCTGGAAAATATACTTCACAGGAAGTAAAAAAGATGCTTGTTGGTAAAGGTGGATTTGTTGCATATTTAGGAACAAATGATGCTTATGAAATAGAAATTAGAGCATTAAAAAATAATGATCAAGAAGCTAAAAAAATACTTGATGCTTTAATTTATCAAGTTTCTAAAGAAGTAGGATTTGTGGCACCTGTTCTTTGTGGCAATTTTGATGCTATTATTCTAACTGGCGGTATGGCTCATTCTGAATATATTTGTAATGAAATAAAGAAACGAGTTGGTTTCATTGCACCTATTACCGTATATCCAGGTGAAGATGAGATGGCAGCTCTTACAGAAGGTGTATATTATGCCTTAAAAGGTGAACTTGATATAATTGACTATAAATAATATAACAATATTGTTATAAAATAAGGTTAAATATTTTTACATATTTGACCTTATTTTTTTATATAAAATATGAAACATTATAGTTAATTAATTCGTTTAATCTAATTAATAATATTATAATTTAAAATTAATATCATTTTTGATTTATTTTGTTAAAGTATTAAGAATATGAAAAAGCAATTAGCTGGTTTATTTATTACCGTCTTTTTAATTGTATTAATTCTTGGAGCTGCTGCCGTTATTTATGTGCAGGTTCGTTTTGCTAATAAGGAAGAAGTTAGAAATGCTACCATTGAAATGCGTGAATATAGTGTTTCAACAAAGATTCCTGGTCGTATAGAATGGATTGCTGTAGATGAAGGTGATGTAGTGGATGTAAATCAAGAAATATTTAAAGTTACTTCTAAAGAAATAGAAGCAAAGGTTGAACAAGCTTCAGGTGCAGTACAATCTGCCCAAGCACAGTATAATATAGCAAGAAATTATACAAGACCTGAACAGTTAAACATGGCTAAACAATCTTATGAAGCTGCTAAAAGTCAGTATGATTTAGCCAAGAAAAGCTATGATAGAATGAAAAAACTTGCTGATGAAAAACTAATCTCTTTACAAGAATTAGATGTAATATCTCAAAAATTAGAAGCTGCAACTGCTCAAATGCAGGCGGCAAAAAGCCAATATGAAATGGCAACTACTGGTGCAAGACCAGAAGAAAAAAATATGGCTTTAGGACAAGTATTAAGAGCAAAAGGAAGTCTTGCAGAAGCCTCATCTTATTTAGATGAAACTATTGTAAGAACTGTAGTTGGAGGAGTTATTAGTAAAAGATATGTTAATTCTGGTGAACTTGTTTCTACTGGTTTTCCTGTTGTAACTGTTATAGATACAACAGATTTTTGGGCTGAACTTAGTTTGCCTGCAACAGAATTGGAAAAAATAAAACTTGGACAAATTCTAAAAGGAAGAGTAAATGGTCTTGGGAAAGATGTAGATTTTAAAGTTGTTAATTATTCTGCTATGGGTGAATATTCTAATTGGAGAACAACTACTGAAAATTCTACTTTTGATGTTAGAACTTTTGCTGTTAAATTAAAATCTACTGAACCTGTGCTTGCTGGACTTCGTCCTGGAATGACAGTAACTTTTAATTTTGATAATAAAAAAATAAATAAGAAATAAAATTATTATATTGGATATAACAAAGAAAATATGTTTAGCCTAAAAAAAACTTATGTTTTATTATTAGATGAATTAAAACATTTTAAGAAAAATCCAATGCCTATCATATTAGCTATAATATGTCCAATAATTACTTGGTGTATTTTAGCTTTTATATTTAGCAAACCAATTATATCTAATATTCCTGTAACTATTGTTGATAATGATAATTCTAGTTTATCACGAACGATAATTAAAAATCTAAAATCAATAGAGGCATTAAATGTTTTTTGTGTTACAAGTGATATTCATGAAGCAGAAAAAATGTTAATGAATGGAGAAACTTATGTTGTCGTTCAAATAATCAAGGATGCAGAAAAGAAATTAAAGACTAATCAACAAGCAGATGTTGTTGTTTTTTATAATTCTGCTAAAATGGTATATTCTAAAGTATCATATAAAAGTATAGCTACTACATTATTAACTATATCTTCATCGATTAATATAAAAAGGATGATGGCAACAGGTTTAGATTTTGATAAAGCTATTGCTCATGTTAGTCCAATTACTACACATGTACATGTATTGGAAAATCCTTATTTTAATTATGGAAAATATTTACTTCCTGGACTTTTTCTTTCTATTTTGCAAATGTCCGCCAGTTATTCTGCATTATTTATATTTAGAAATAGAAGAAAATATGATACAGAAATTTATATTCCGATTTATGTACATAAATTATCGTATTTAATATCAAGATTAATTCCCTTATTTGCAGCAAATTTTATAACAATCTTATTTTTATATTTAGGTATATTTCCTATATGCGGTGTAAATATTAGTAGTGGTTATTTTTATCTATTTCAATACTCTTTATTCTTTTGCTTTGTTTGTATGGGAATGGGAGCATTTTGTTCTATAGCATTTAAAAATATTGGAATCGGTGCAATGGTTCTATTGGTATTAAATGCACCTGCTTTTGTTTTTAGTGGTTATACTTTTCCTTGTTGGGCTATGCCTCCATTTGCTCAAATGTTTGCAAGTTTAATTCCTACAACTCATTTCCTTAATGGTTTTTATTCTATATATTTATATGGAGAACCATCTTTTAATGGTGTTATTCCACTTTGTTTTATAGGAATGGTATTATGGCTTGGAACAGTAGCCTTGTTCTATAGACCTGGTGATTGGTTAAGAAAATTAGGGAAAGATTATAAAGATTATTTAGATAAGAAAATTGGTAAGGAGGATGAAATATATGTGGATTGAGGATATTGTTAAAGTAGCGAAAAATGAGATAAAAAAAATAGTTAGAGATACAAACTTGCTTGCATTGTTTTTTTTAGGACCTGTTTTTTATCCTGTTTTATATGGATTAATCTATATTGATAAGGTAGAAACACGTGTTCCGATTGGTATTATGGATGCAGATAATTCCAGTTTATCTCGCGGTTTAATTAGAGAATTTAATTCACATCAGAATCTTAAAATTGATAAAGTTTTATATAGTGAACAGGAAGTTGAAAATTATTTAAAATTACAAAATGGCAATGCCGTTGTAATGATACCAGCAGATTTTTCAATGAAAATTTATAATAAAGAGAGAGCTGGAATAGAATTGTTTTTATCTCCAAATAGACTTTTAGTTGTTAGTGATATAGGATTTCCTATATCGCAATTAGCAAATTATTATTCTACGAAAATATCTGCAAAATTACTGGAATCAAAGGGAGTACCTGCTGCTCGATATAAATATCTTTTGTCACCAATAAATATTAAGTTTATTAATTTATTTAATCCTTATATTGCGTATGGTGATATGGTACTTAGTTTATTATTTACAATGATTTTGATTCAAGTTATGACGGTAGCAAGTGCAACTTCTTCTGCTAAAGAGTGGGATTCAAAATGGATGAATACTTTCAATGCTAGTAAAAATCCATTAATTATTTTTTTTGGTAAATATTTTATAATAATTAGTATTTATATAATCTCTTCAATACTTGTTTTTTTATTATGGGTACCTATTTTCGATATTCATTTGGCGGCAAAATCTCTTAATTTATTACTTGTAATGATTGTTACTTTGTCTTCCAGTGCTGCATTCGGTTTATTTTTGGGTACTTTTTTTAGACATAAAATTACAGTTTTGTTATTTGCAGGCTTTTTGACTTATCCGTTTTTCTTTTCTTCTGGAGTAGTTTGGCCAGAACAACAATTACCTATGATAATTCAATATATTGGTTATACATTGCCAACAACTCCAGCCTTAAGAAGTATTTTCTTTATGGGCCAAATGGGAGCTAATATGTCTATTATTCAAAATTATTTGATAATAGGTGGTCTACAGTTTATGATATATTCAATATTATATATGCTGCGTATTCATAAAATAAAGGATTTATCTCTTAAATCTAATGAGAACATAGATAATAAAGATTTGATTGTAGATAATAATTAATAATAAAATAACTAAAACAAACAAAGTTTTGTTTGTTTTAGTTTTTTTTTGTATTTTGTATATGTTTTGGTTTTAAGTTTTAATAATTATTATATATTATATGAAGATAATAAAAATAATATTAGTATATTCTTTTTTATTTACTTATATATTTTCTTTTAATTGTTTTGCTCAATCTAATATCTTAAAAGAAGCAGTAAAAAAAGAGATGAATAGAACAGTTTCTGAATTAAAAAATGAGAAATATCCTGTATATTTTTTGTCATATTATATTACAGAAACTATGAACAATCAATACCTATCTTCTTTTGGAAAGATAAATTATACATATCCTCGAACTTCTAACCTAAAAAAAACTCGTTCAGTTGATATAGATTTGAGAGTAGGAGATTATAAGTTTGATAATTCTCATATTATTAGAGGTGAATATAATCCTTTTGGTAATTTATCAGTATTTTCCTTTTTGCCAATTGAAGACGATGAGAAAGCAATACGTTCAGTATTATGGGATAAAACAGATAGAGCTTATAAATCAGCAATAGAAGCCTATGAAAAGGCAATATCAAATCAAGCTGTGAAAATAGCAGTAGAAGATACATCAGATGATTTTTCAAAAGAATTGCCTAATAAATACTATGAAGGATTTAGACGATTGGTCTATTCAAAGAATGAAGCCTTAGGAGTTGAGAATGCTTTTATTGTTGATACTCTACATTGGATAAATGTAATTAATAGATTATCGAGTAAATTTAAAAAATATAGTTGGATATATTCAGGTGATGTTTCTTTTGTTGCAAACTTAACAAATAAGTATTATATAAGTACAGAAAATAGCGAATTAAGTTTTTCTGCTCCTTATGTTCGTTTAATGATTAGTATTAAAACTAAGGCAGAAGATGGTTCAAGCCTGCCATTATATAAAGATTATTATTCTTATTCATGTGAAGGATTGCCAGATGAAAAACTGATGGAAAGTGATATTGATAGTATGATAGTATTGTTAAATGAATTACGGAATGCTAATGAAGCAGAAACTTTTACTGGGCCTGCTATTCTATCTGGTGAAGCGGCTGGAGTGTTTTTCCATGAAATATTTGGTCACAGGGTAGAAGGACATAGAGAAAAGGATCCTGCATATTCACATACTTTTAAGAAATCATTGGATAAATCAATATTACCTGAATTTATGAATATTGTTTTTGATCCTTCAAAAAAAGAAATCGATGGGAAGGAAATTGCGGGATATTATAAATATGATGATGAAGGTCAGCTTGGACAAAGAGTTGAGGTTGTAAAAAATGGAATATTTAAAAGTTATTTAATGTCGCGTTCACCAATAGAAAAATTTCCAAAAAGTAATGGACATGGACGAAGATCAGCAGGACGCAGTGCTGTGGCAAGACAATCTAATCTTATAGTAGAATCAAATAATATGAAAAGCAATCAAGAATTACGAAATCTTTTAATAGCAGAAGCTAAAAAACAGAATAAAGATTATGGATTATTATTTGATAAAGTTATCGGTGGTTATACAATGTTAAATAGAACAACTATAAATTCTTTTAATGTAACACCAATTGTGGTCTATAAAATATATGTTGATGGACGACCTGATGAATTGGTACGTGGGGTTGATTTAATAGGAACTCCATTGACTACATTTTCAAATATATTGGCAACAGGTGATAAATATGGAATTTTTAATGGTATGTGTGGCGCTGAATCTGGTTGGGTATCTGTATCTGCAGTTTCTCCAAGTTTATTAGTTTCAACAATAGAAGTTCAAAGTAAATCTAAATCTCAAACGAAGCTTCCAATACTTCCATCGCCTATAAATACTCAGGAGGGAATGTAATTATGTTATGTACGATGAATAAATTTATTTTAGGTTTTATTTCAGTATTATTATCTAGTCTATATGTAAATTCTGCACAAATTGATAATCAAATTATCCAGGCGATGCGAGATGAATTAAAAAGATCTATGAATGAATTACATTTAAAAGGATTAGAAAAACCATATTATATAGAATATATATTAAATATATCATCTGAATATAGTATTTCATCTCAGTTAGGTGCAGTTTGTTATAAAAGTGTAGAAGGTAATAAAGTTGCTCTTTTAACTACAAATGTAAGAGTTGGTGATTATAAATTTGATAATACAGGATTTAATGATATTTCTTATATGTTTTTTGGCAGTACAACTGATGATGATAATGAGGTCTACATTGATAGAAGAATTCCAGCGGAATTTGATTATAATATGTTAAGACGTGAATTATGGCTTGCAACAGATGCTGCTTATAAAGTAGCAGCAGAAGAACTAACAAAGAAAAAAGTTACTCTTGATGGAAAAATTATTCGTGATACAACTTGGAATTTTTCAAAGGCAAATCCAGTAGTAACAATTGATACAAATAGTTTTGAAGCTTTTGATGCAGAAAAGTATACTAAGTTAACAAAAGATATATCTAAATTATTTGCTTCTCATTCGGATATTATTTCTTCAAATGTAGAAATAAATTATATTCCTAAGATTATTTATTACGTAAATAGTGAAGGAATAGAATATATAAAAAATGAAGGATATGTAACATTTAACATTGTTGGATATACTCAAAGAGAAGATGGTATTCCTATTGTTAATGCACATTCATGTACTGCTAACAAATTAAGTGAATTGCCAACAACCGATTCACTTACTGTGATTACAAACAGAATTATTTCAAATATAGAAGCAAATATGAAGGCTAGTATTTTAGAGGATTCTTATGTAGGACCTGTTTTATTTGAAGAACCAGCTGCAGCAGAATTATTAATATCATATTTTGCAAATAATTTATCGGCGGTGCCAAAAAATGTCTTGTCTTCTGGATGGTCTACAAGTGATAATTCTGGTCTTGCATTTCAAAATAAAATAGGAAGTAGAGTTCTTCCTACTTTTATAAGCATTGAAGATAAGCCTTCTCAATCTAAATATAAAAATATTAATTTATTAGGTCATTATAAAATAGATGATGATGGTATTGCAGCACGTGATGTTGAATTGGTTAAGGATGGATATTTGAAAACATTATTATCAACAAGAATACCTGTAAAAAAAATAAATGAAAGTAATGGACATAAACGATATAATCAAACGATATATAGTAACTTATTTGTAAATTCCAATAAATCACAGCAGTTAACCAATAAAGAATTGAAAAAACAATTATTGAAATTATGTAAAGATAGGGAACTGCCTTATGGTATAATTGTAAAAAATATAATAAGTAGTAATTTATTAGAAAATTCAATAAGATCATTAATACCAAGGATTGATTTTGTAAGAAATGATAAAGGGAATTTATTATCATTTGACATATATAAAATATATCAAGATGGTCATGAAGAACTTGTTGTTGGTGGTGATTTATCAGGGTTTAATGCTGCATCTTTTAAAGATATTATTAAAACAGGTAAAGATATATATATATATAATACTTTATTATTTAAATATGCAACACTTTTTTCGGGTTCATTAACTTTACCAGTTTCTATTATAACTCCTTCTTTATTGCTTGAAGAGGGTGAACTTAAGGTATCAGAAGCTGATTATCCAAAATTACACTATATTAAGTCACCTTTGGCTGATTAGTTGATATATTTATGTTTACTTAGTTGATCAAAAGTAACATAATCTTATTTATTTATGTAATATATTCTTAAATATGAAAAAAATATATATATTAATATTTTATTCTATCTCTATTTTTATTCTAATACTTGTAAATACTATTGATATTTATAGTGAACCAATTATTTTGAAATATGCTGATAAATTAGTAGGTGCAAATGATGAAAGTAGTAATTCGCGTACATTAATTGGAAATGTACAATTGCAGCAAGGTAATGTAAATGTTAATTGTGAGAGTGCAACGCAGTATATTTTGCTTAATAAATATAGATTAACGGATAATGTTGTTATAACCCAGAATAATTTAATATTAAAATCACAACATATAATATATGATGGAAATTCTTATTTAGCAACAGCTGTAAGTGGAGTAACTATTGATGATGGTAATACTCATCTTAAAGCGAATAAAGGTGATTATTCAACTAAAACATCTATTGCTAATTTTTATGATAATGTTGTTTTGCAAGATGATTCTGTAATTATCTATTGTAATTATATTAATCATAATAGAAAAACAAATGATAGCAAAGCTATAAACAATGTTCTTATAAAGGGTAAAAATACAAACGTATTTTTATTTGGAGATACTGTTGTAAATATTTCTAATACAAATTATTCTTTGGTTTCTGGTAATCCATTTTTATATAGGATAGATACATTAACTCAAAACATACAGTTGGATACTAATGGTAATTCTTGTGAGAATTATACATTTGATACTTTATCTATAAAATCAGATACAATGGAAGCCTTCCGTAGTAATACAAATGAGTATTATCATTTTTTTAGGAATGTTGAACTGATTAAAAATAATATAAGTGCGAAAGCTAATAACGTATATTTTTATAAACATAAACAATATTTTGTTTTATATGATGAACCAGTTATTTGGTATGGTAATAGTCAATTACATGCAGATTCTATAATTGTATATTTTGATGATAATGATATAAAAAGAATTCAAGCTGTAAATAATGCAATTATTGTTATAGAGAATGATACCAATAATTATAATAGAAAAGATCAATTGTATGGCAATGAAATTAATATCTTTTTTGAAACTGATTCTCTGAAGATTATTAAATCTAATGGAAATGCAAAGAGTGTCTATTTTATGTTAAATAATAATGAAGCTGATGGCTTAGTAGAAAATAATGCAGAAAAAATTAAAATAACTATATCGAGTACTGGAATTGATGATATAGAACTTGTCAATCAAATTCAAGGTTATTATCATCCAGAACAATTTATAAATGGTGTAGAGAAAAATTATTATTTAGAAGAGTATAAATTTTCTGATAATAAACCTATTAGAACAGAATTTAATATTCTGCAATACATAAAACAATAAACATTAATTAATATAAGGTATTTAATATTTCTTCAAAAAAAAATTACATAGTATTTTATTTATATTCTTTGTTATATTCTTTTGCTATTTTTTCTAATTTTTTATACCATTCAAACCCTAAAAGATATATTAAAGGTTGTTTAAGTGCTTGATAAATTTTAATATTAATTTTTTCGCCATTTTTTATTGCATCTTTACATTCCTCGATTTCTTCATAATATAGGTACATTTGATTGCGATATGTAGCAACTCGTATTGGAAACAACCAACATGAAATAGGTTTTCGAAAAGATGTTTTATTATCTAAATATTCTTTTTCTATTGCACAAAGAGCTGTTTTATTTTTATAATATACAAAAACACAATCGCGCTTATTTATACAATTTGTTGTGTATTTACCTTTATCGTTTTGATATGTTCCATGTTTTTTTATCCAATCCAATGATTTTTTAGATAAATTATGTTTTACTATATCTACTTGAGAATCTAATAAGAATATTTCATTGTCATTTAATGGAGCACCAAATTCTCCAGGGAAAGTACAACATTCTCCTTTGCATTTATTTATATCACAGAGGAAATAATTTGTTATTATTTCTTCATCTAGAAGAATACCATCTAATTCTATCATATTTTTCTTATTTATTTGTTAAAAAATAATAATTTATTTAATTTTTCAATATTTTTATTGTTTAGTATTGTAGAAATTTCGTTATTATATTTTATTACAAAAGAATTATCTAT
>JAFRQN010000160.1 GCA_017428585.1 Bacteroidota bacterium
ACCGTTGTTTAATTTCTTTTATAATTAAACCTGTAATTTTCTCTTCACGCTTGGAAAGATTATTTTCTATCTTTTCAAAAACTTTTATACAATTCTCTATATCTAAATTTACAATATCATCTATTGTATAGTTCTGTATTTTTACAGCACTGCTTTCTCTTTTTAGTCTATGACCATGACATGTTGGACATATATCATGTATTCTATAAATATCCAATTCCTTCCTGTCTTGTCCAGCTGTACAATTATATATAGAAGATAAACTATTTATAATACCTTCATATCTCCTATGTTCTTCATAATCATCATTATCCATATTTCCATACATAAGCACATTGAACTGATCTTTAGGAATTTGATTGACTGGCTTAGAAATGTCTATTTTTTCAATTTCAGCAAAGTTCTTTAACTTTGACCATACACTTTTATATATACCTAAGAAAGGAATAGAACTTTCAAATATAGTTTTATTTTTGTCTGGAATTAATAAATCTAAGTCGAACTCCTCTATTTCACCTAAGCCATGACATGTTGGACATGCACCATAAGGCGAATTAAAAGAAAACATATTAGGAACCAAAACTTTATATGACTTCTTACAAACAGGACAAGAATTATTTACACTAAAATAATGTAAATTATCAATATTAGATTCATCAAGAATTAATATGCTTCCATCACCATGCAGCAAAGCAACATCAGCAGATGCTTTAATTCTGCTTATATTATCTTCTGATACTAAACATTTATCAACAACCAATTCAATATCATGTATTTTATATCGTTCAACCTGCATATTTTGTACTAATCTAACAATCTTGCCATCAATTCTAACACGAGAGAAACCTCCTAATATCAATTTATTAAAAAGCTCTCTATAATGTCCTTTTCGACCAATAACCAAAGGCGATAATATTAAAACAGATTGATTGTTAAATTCATCATAAATTTCTTTTACTATTTGATCAATATCTTTTTTTATAACAGGTACATTACAATCTACACAATACTGAGTGCCAATTTTAGAAAATAATAAACGAATATAATCATATATTTCTGTAACAGTTCCAACAGTAGATCGAGGCGTCCTTGAAATAGTTTTTTGCTCTATAGAAATTGCTGGCGATAAACCTTCAATAGAATCAACATCAGGCTTTTTTAATTCACCCATAAATTGTTTTGCATAAGAAGAAAGACATTGCATATAACGGCGCTGTCCTTCCGCATATATAGTATCAAATGCTAAAGAAGACTTTCCTGATCCTGAAACACCAGTAATAACAACCAATTTTTCACGAGGAATAACAATATTAACATTTTTTAAATTGTTTTCTCGAGCACCATTTATAATAATCTCTTCAAGCTCTGATTTTTTATTCATTGAATTCTATTTAGATTAATCGATAAAAATTATCTAATTATAGTAAAATTATACAATTGAATTGTATCTTCGTATTTAATATGTAAATTATAAGTTCCAGCACTTAAATTATCAATTAAAATATTTAATCCACCTTTTCCCAGTCCAGTATTTATTATATTTTTTGATATTACATTATTACCATATACATCATAAATATCCAATTTAATATCAGAATTAATAGGAC
>JAFRQN010000161.1 GCA_017428585.1 Bacteroidota bacterium
TATTTATATTTAATTTTGTATATTAAATGATGTGTAAAAAAGGAAAAGTTAAATTTTATGGAATTTGCATTAATAATAGTAGTTTTATTGATAGTACTTGCTATTATTTGCCTTTTTGTCGGAGTATCAAATGATGCTGCAAATTTTGTAACAGCAGCATTAGGCTCTCATGCAGCAAGTTTTAAAACAGTCTTAACCTTTGCTGTTATAGGCGTTATTGTGGGTGTAACATTTTCAAGTGGCATGATGGATATTGCCAAGAGCGGTATATTTTATCCCCAGTATTTCAATCTAATTGATTTGATGTATATATTTATATCCGTTATGTTTGCAAGTATATTGCTGCTTAATTTGTTTGCTTCTTACGGACTGCCAACTTCAACAACAGTAACGCTGGTTTCTGGGCTCTTTGGTTCGGCTTTCAGCATTTCATTCTTAAAACTGCTTGATACACCAGACCAACTTCATTTAATATTTAACTATCTTAATGTTGCCAACTTATTAAAAATATTTTTAGGTATAATATTATCTATCGGCATTGCATTTATTTGTGGTTTTATTGTACAATTTTTAGTAAGATTAACATTTACATTCGACTATAAAAAACGCTTAAAACGTTATGGCGGACTTTGGGTTGGCTTATCCATAACTATTTTAACATATTTCATTTTCTTAAAAGGTATTTCTGGAATTTCATTTATATCGCAGGAAACATTAGATTATATAACACATCATCAAACAGAAATATTTGCAGGTACTTTTATAGTATGTACAATTTTAGGACAAATAGTATTATCATTAATAAAATTAAATGTTCTTAAATTTATTGTATTGTTGGGAACTTTCTCTTTGGCTCTATCCTTTGCAGCAAATGATTTGGTAAACTTCATAGGAACGCCTTTGGCTGGGTTAGCATCTTATCAATTAGCATTGACTTTTGATTCTCCGCTTACAACCAATATGGGTGCATTGGCAACAACAAAAGTTCAGGCAGAAACATGGATGTTATTAATAGCAGGCGTTATTATGGCTTCAACCTTGATATTCTCAAAACGTCCACGCAATATAGTAAAAACAGGAGTATCCTTGGCACGTCAAGAAGATTCAAGCGGATTTGAAAGGTTTGAATCTAATGCTATCGCACGTGGAATGGTGCGAATGACTATACAATTATTTGAAACATTTACAAAATTTGTACCTCGACGCTTAAAAGTTACAATAAACAAAAGATTTAATATCGCAAAATATAAGCCAACTGCAAATACAGAAGGTGAACTGCCAGCCTTTGATTTACTTCGTGCAAGCGTAATATTGACAGTTTCATCTGCTTTGATATCATTTGGTACTTCATTAAAACTTCCATTATCAACAACATACGTTACTTTTATTGTATCTATGGCAGCCGCTTTTGCTGATAGATCTTGGGGACGAGAAAGTGCAGTTTATAGAGTTTCAGGTGTTATAACTGTTGTCGGCGGATGGTTTTTTACAGCTTTTGTTTCAATAACAATAGCTTTTATTATTGCAGCTATATTATTCTATACAAAATATATAGGTATTGCTGGATTTGTTGCTGTATCAATATGGTCTTTCTATAAAACAAATAAACTAAACAAAGAAAAAGAACAAGACGAAGAAGCTCAACAGGGTAAATTAAAAGCAGCTTCCAATGAATTGGAATTGGCAAACAATATACAGCAAAATATAAGTGAATTTATAAATGAAAGTACAAATATATTAAACAAAGCAAGTTTCGCTTTAATAGATGGAAATCTAAAAGAATTAAAAACACAACGAAAAGCAGCTAAAAAAGTTGGACTAAAAATCAACCCGATTGTTTCTGAATTGATAAATTCATTATCATATACATCAGAAGATCATTTGGAAAAAAGAGAACTACTGCCTCGCACAATAACTTCTTTTGTTTCAATATCAGATAATTTGCTCGAAACAACAAAATCTATGCAGTCATACATAGACAACAACCATTATTTATTCCTAAAAGAACAAGCAGAAGAATTGGATTTGTGCTGCGAATATTTGGAAGTACTGAACTCAAAAATAATAACTCTTGTCAATACTTCAGATTTATCTCTATTGCATGACGTAGAAGAAAGTTTTGAAAATATAAAA
>JAFRQN010000162.1 GCA_017428585.1 Bacteroidota bacterium
TATAAGATATAAATCTATTTTCCTTATAAATAATTTATTATTGTTATATTCTATTTATAAAATCTTAAAAATTCTAATCTATCTATTAATTCTTCTTTTGGTTTTAATAAACGAGGTTTATCCATTACAGCATCATCAGGACTTTGGAAAACTATCTCACAATCCTTGCTCATTACTATTGCTTCTTCAGGACATGCTTCTTCACAAAAACCACAAAATACACATCTAAGCATATTAATTTCAAATTGTGCAGGATAACGTTCTTTTTCATCTGATGTTTCAGCTGCTTGAACATTTATTGCAACAGCAGGACAAACCCTTGCACATAAGCCACATGCAACACAACGTTCCTTGCCATTTTCTAAAACTAAAACAGGACGACCTCTATAAGAACCAGTTGGTATCCAACGTTCCTCTGGATATTGTCTTGTCATTTTAGGAAATTTTAACATTCTCTTAAATGTTAAAGCCATTCCATGAGCAATTTCTGGAATATAAAGTCTTTCTAAGAAAGAAATATTATCTTTTTCTATATTCTGATGAGTATAATTCATAATAAAAAACAATTAACATTTCATATTATTCAAAAATAATAAAAATTTTTCTAATTTTAGTATAATTAATTTTTGTTATCACGACAAATTATTTAAACTATGATTCCATATATTTTTTTAAAATATGCCTAAACCAAATATACAGCAAAATACAACACAATCCAATACCTATAATTAAACTAAAGGTAAGTCCATATACTCCATATTTTAACTTAAAAGCAACTAAATATATAAAAGGTATCATAAATCCCCAATAAGAAACTACTTGTATTATAGTAGGTATTTTAATATTTACAAAACCTCTTAAAATACCAAGCAAACTACCAGCGATAGCATCAGGAATGTGAAATCCTGCAGCAAACAACAACAATACAGGTACAATCTTTAATACCTCAGCATCATTCGTATATAACTGCGGAATTAAATTTCTTGATAATAATATAAGCGTAACTGAACAAAAAGTAATAAACAAAGTTACCAATAACATACAAAAACAACTTTCTTGTACTTCCTGTTTTGAATTACTGCCAATATAATTGCTTACAATAATAGTATTAGCAGCTGCAATACCAATAATCCCCAAATAAAATAAAGTAACAATATTTTGAGTAATATTATAGGAAGCAATTGCTAAAGTACCTAATCCGCCAGCTAAAAATCCAACCACAGAAAAAGCTGCCATTTCTAAAGAGGATTGTATTCCCATAGTTGTACCTACTTTAAAAAGAACCCTTAACCGACTAAATGAAAATAATTTTATAGAAGGTTTTTGTATTTTATTTTTAATCCTTTTTGAAAAACAAACAATAAATATTATAAAAAATAAAGCAAAAAATCTTGAAATACAAGTAGCAAGCCCAGCTCCATATAATTCCAATCTTGGTGCACCCAAATTACCAAAAATAAAAACCCAATTCAAAAAAATATTAATTATATTACCCAGTATATTTGCAATCATACCGTAAGATGTAAACTTAATCCCGTCAAGATGCTGTTTAAAACCTCCTAATAAAGCAATCGAAAAAAAAGACAAAGAATTCCAATTATAGTATGGAATAGCTATTTTTACAAGTTCTGCATCAGAATTAATATAAGGAAGCAGCAAACCTAATAATAACATCAACCCTGTTACTCCAATAGCAATTAAAATACTAAAATAAATAGAGTCTACAAAAAGTCGTTTTACTTCTCCTTCATTCCCTTCACCATTAGCTTTTCCTACAACAGGAGTAACTGCCATAGATAGTCCTAATCCAAACAAATATGGTATCCAAAATAAATAAGTTGAAATAGCAGCAGCACCTAAATGTACTTTACTAATATGCCCAACCATAATAGTATCAGCAATACTTGTTATTTGAGCACTTAATTGTGATAGTACAATTGGTAACGCAACAACTATTATCTGCTTTATATAATGCTTATATTTATTTAATGATAATGCCATTATTATTGTCTTGAATTAAAAGATAAAAAAAGCATTTAGATACAAAATAATCTAAATGCTCTTTTTTGATAATACTTAAACTTATTTTTTGTTTTTATTTTTATTCTTATTGTTATTATACTTTTTATTATTAGAATTATTTTGATTCATATTATTTGCTTTATTTATTTTTTTCTGCAATTCAGGTGGCAAAGGTCTGCCTTGAGCCTCTGCAAGTTCCTGCATTTCCCGCATTTTCCTTTGCATAAAGCCTTCCTTTTTCGGTTGTCTCTTTAACTCTTCTAAAGTAACCTTTTTCTTTGAGAATTTATTTATATATATTTGCTGTAATATACTAAGTATATTGAAAACAAAATAATACAAATTTAATCCAGACGGCAAATTAGAGAACATTAACAAAAACATTATAGGCATCATATATACCATTGCCTTTTGTTTAGGATCTGTCAGTGTCATTTTTTGTTGTATAAACATAGATAATGACATTGCTAAAGCTAAACCTGACACATGAGAAAGACCTAAGAATGAAAAATTCCAACTAACTATTTTATCTGGCATTGATAAATCATTAATCCATAAAGCAAATCCTGCCTGTCTTAAATCAATAGAACTATTTAATACTCGATACAAAGCAAAGAGAATTGGCATCTGAATCAGCAAAGGAAGACAACCACCTGTAGTACTAATACCATATTCTTGATACAATTTCATTGTTTCCTGCTGTTGTTTAGTCAAATCATCTTTATATTTTTCTCGCAATTCCTGCATTTTTGGAGCTAATAGCTGCATTTTCGATGAAGAACGCATTTGAGAAATAGACAGAGGATATAATAATATTTTTATTATAAATGAAAATATTATTATAACAAGACCATAATTAGGAACAAATCTATGAATCATATTAAACATAGGCAGCATTAAATATTCACCAATAGGACGAATTAAAAATCTCCACCCTAAGTCTATTGTTCCTTCTAATCCATAACTTTCAACTAATTTATATTCCAAAGGACCTATAAAAACCTTAAATGAATTTGTTGAAGTACCACCTTTATATGGCACTTGAATATTCATTGAATATTTTTCTACATTGCCTTTCTTTTTAGCAGGAATAGAATGTCCTGTTAGTTGTGCAGTACCATCAAATTTTTGCCAAGGTTCAGGAATAATAGCAGTTGTAAAATATTTGGTCTTTATTGCTACGTAATCTATAATTCCAGAAAATTTTTCACTTTCAATTTCTGTATCAGTTGCATTAAATTCTTCTATTTCTCCATTCATAGAAATTAATGCAAAAGTATTTGTTGATTCATCTACACTATTATATTCTTGATAATTTAAGCTATTGTCCCAACATAAAGTATAACCGCTTTTAATAATATTATCAAGATTACTTGTCGTAATATCTTGCATTATATGATATTTATCAGCATAGAATGTTATTTTTTTTATAATACTTTTTCCATTGTTTAAATCTAATTTAAAATAAATTTCTTTTGACTCTTTATCCGTTAATTTAATATAATTATCATCGATAGGATTTAAATCTTTATCACATAAAGAAAAGAATAAATCTCGAGAATCAATTTTTTTAGCATCAGTTGTTGTAAATCTCATAAATAATTCATAATTATCATAATCAATAAGTTGAACTGGTGCTTTATCCCATTTATTATATTTTTTTAAATACCATCGAACAATACTTCCACCTCTATTCGAAATAATAGCTTTATAGAAATCAGTTTCAATTGTAATTTTCTTTTCAATTCCATTAACAAATGGGGTAAAATATTTTCCATATTTTACAGAAAGATCTTCTACTTCTACATTGTTAATATTAACAATATCATTTTTCTTATTATCGCTTTCTTTTTTTTCTTCTTTAACTACATTATTTTTATCATTTGACTGATTTCTCTGTTGATTTGAGCTTACATAGAACATCCAAATAAGCATCACAACACCAATTAAAATAACTCCAAGTGAGGTTTTTTTATCCATTATATTTAAAATTAAAAGTTAAAATAATCTTCTTAAACTGATATTTTATGATAAATATCAAATTTACAAATATACGATTTTTTATCTTTTTTATTACATTTTATTTTGATTATGATTGATATAAACTAAAAATCATTTGTAATATAATTAACATAAACATTTAACATTATTACATATAATTATTTTATTTGTTTTTATTATATAAAAATCTTATTTTGTAATTAATTTTAAAATTCAAATAAGCAATGCAAAGAAAAATAGAATTATTAGCACCTGCAAAAAATTTAGAATTTGGGAAAATAGCAATTTCCCATGGAGCTGATGCCGTATATATTGGCGCACCAAAATTTGGTGCAAGATATAATGCGGGAAATTCTATTTCTGATATAGATAAATTAACTAAATATGCTCACATATATAACTCAAAAGTTTATGTAACTTTAAATACTCTATTATTTGACAATGAAATAGAAGAAGCCAGAACATTGTGTTATGATCTTTATTCATGTGGAATAGATGCTCTTATAATACAAGACATGGCTTTATTAAATATAGATTTACCACCTATAAAGCTGCATGCAAGTACACAGACAGATAACTATGATTTAGAAAGAGTAAAATTTTTATCAAAATGTGGATTTGAACGCATTATCTTAGCGCGAGAATTATCCATAGATGCAATAAAAGAAATTCATAACAATACTGAATGTGAATTAGAAAGTTTTATTCATGGTGCCCTCTGCGTATGTTTTAGCGGACAATGTTATTTAAGCTACATATTGAATAAACACAGCGGTAATCGTGGAAATTGTTCACAACCCTGTCGTTCTTCATACGATTTAATAAATTCAAATAAAAAAACTTTAATTAATAATTCTCATTTATTATCTATAAAAGACCTTAACGCCTCAAAGTATGTAGAAGAACTTATAAATGCAGGTATAACTTCCTTAAAAATAGAAGGTCGTCTAAAAGATCAAACATATTTGAAAAACGTTACAGCATATTATAGAATACTATTAGATAATATTTTTGAAAACATCAATAATAATACAAATAATCCTATTTATAAAGCAAGTTCCTCTGGTAAAACATCTTTTAATTTTATTCCAGATTTAGAACGTTCGTTTAACCGTGGTTATACTAACTATTTTTTAGATAATAAACGTAAAAAAATAGGAAGCCATGCTACTCAAAAATCACTAGGTAAAAAAATTGGTACAGTAATACGAAGTAATCCGAAATATATTATTATTGATTCTCAATATGAAATCTGTAATGGTGATGGCTTATGTTATTTTGATAAAAATAATACCTTGACAGGATTTTATGTAAACAAAGTAATCGAAAATAAGATATTTCCAAATAAACAGATAAATATACCATCTAAAACAGAACTATTTCGAAATCATGATATTAAATTCATAAAATTGTTAAATACAGAAAATACAAGTAATAGAAAAATAGAAGCTGTTATAAAAATTGAAGAGGTTGATTCAAAAATATTATTTACAATAATAGATGAAGATAATTGTAAAGCAGATGAAACATTAGATACTAATTATGAAATAGCAAAAAACAAAGAACAATCTATTAATACACTGAAAATACAATTAAATAAATTAAATTCTACGCCTTTTATATTAAAAAATATAAGTATAAATTTAAATAATATTTACTTTCTTCCAATAAATATAATTAATAATGTTAGACGCAGTTTAGTAAATAAATTAATAGAAAAAAGAATTAAACATTTTGAACATTTAAATATAAAATCAAATAATAAAAATATATCACCATTAAAAAA
>JAFRQN010000163.1 GCA_017428585.1 Bacteroidota bacterium
ATCATTCCATACACCTGTATTATTTATTTGCCATCTGTATGAGGTTGGAACTGCTGGAGGTACATTATCTACTAATGCCTCAAATTCTAATTCTTCGCCTACATATACACCCTGTAAATCTACATCACTATTACAAACAACCGTTACTGCTCCTATAGCATCTACATAATTTATGTGAATATTGAATGATGCTTCTGAATTAGGACAGCCTTTTGGTCCATACGCATTATATCTGATATACTCATAATCAAAATCACTAAAAGTTAATGTTGATCTTCTTGTACTATTATTTTTGATTTCTACCCAATTTTCTCCATCATTTGATCCTTCCCATAATTCTTCATTTGCTGCACCTGTAACTTTTAATTTAATTGTATAACTATCTAAAGATCGACATATTGTATATTCTGAAGGATTGCTTCTTGATATATCAATTGGCTCATATTGAATCTGCGTATAATAAGCATGTTCTAAACCTTTAAAGCTTATATCTTCATTATTAGTTTCTATTACATTTAACTGAGCTGATAAATAATCATCACATTTATTTGTCGTTGGTATTTCATATACCAACCAAAAATAATTTGCTCCTTCGCCTAATTCAAACGATTTGGCTAAGTCTATTACAAATGTCTCATCTTTCCTAACAGTGCCATTAAATTGATATTCGCCTATAAGTGTTGCTGATTCTATATCAAAAGAATTAACTTTAGCTGTATAATATAATTTTGCTTTTGTTATATTTTCTGCAAATGATGCAGCACGCAACCCTAAATTTGAATATAATTGAAATTCCATACTATTTATTTCGATAGGATTATTTTTACTCACTGTATTTATATTTAATTCCATCAAACCATAATTATATTCATCTATTTTTTCTATTCTTGGTAAATTCGAGTTAATTGATTTTATTACCATATCATTTTGATAGGTAAACTCTATCATTGGACGAAAATAGTTGTCATACATGGTTGAATTTATAAAATATGTTGGTTTAAGTGGTGGGAATGTCCAATCATCAACATCGCCATAATAAAAATAATAATATGGCTCCCAAACCATATTATATCCTGCCCAAGCTGCTCCTTGTTCATATTCTGAATAATATGTTAAGAAAGGATACATATAATGAATGTCATCCCAATTTAAATCTTCTGGATATCCATAATCATCTGTAATAAGTGTTGGAATACCTGATTGATTAACAAAAATTATTTCTAATACATCACCTTCGTAAAAAAATGGAGTATCAAAATTGATGACTAATGCTGGAAAAGTTGCTCCCCAGCCTGTTACCTCTACATAGTCAATTTCATTGCTTCCAAAATCATAAACACCATCCCAAACCTTTACCCAGCCACTTGATGCTGAAGTATCTACAAGTGATTCTTCGTATGGATATGATGTTGAATTACGCATGTATATTGCTACATTTAATGGTGCATTTGATTCTACTCCTATTAAATAATTCCAATAATCAACAGGTGTTAAATCTCCACTTCCATCCATAAAATCGTTTGGAAGATATGGCATCTTCATTTGAACCAAATTTTGTGGCTCTTTCCCCATTTCTTCTGGAAAATATGCTACTCTAACTGCTGAATGTGATGAAACTACAGCTTCTGGAAAACTGTAATTTGGCGTATTCATGTACTTATCCCATGGATATCCCATGATCATTTTTTCATCAAGACCTACACCAATGGTTCCATCTTGTGCATATACAGTAGAAATTGTTGCTGCACAAATAAGAAAAATAAAAAGTTGTAATAAGTATTTTTTCATAATAAAAACCTATATATTTATATTATTATTTTCTGTTATATATTACTATGTTCTTATAAATAACATAATTATATATTAGATATATATTTTTTAAATAACATTTATCCAAATATATAAAAAAATAATATTTAAAATACATAATTTATTTAAATAAATCTCTATATAAATTATAAATTGTTAATTTTTTTTTGAAGAAATAAAAAAATAGCAGCATATTACTATGCTGCTATTAATTTAATTAAAACTTAAACTAATTTATTTATATCTATTATTTAACAAATATAAATGGTCTAACTTGTGAAGCTATACCCTGTGTAATTTTTATGAAATAAGTTCCATTTGATAAATTAAGCCTGCTTAAATCATAATTTATTTCATTTAACCCGCTTTGTGCCATACCATCAAATATTGTAGCAATCCTTGATCCACTAATATCTAATAATTCTATTATTGTATTTAATTCCTCTGAATTAAAATTAAAATTAATATTTATTCTATTTGTTACTGGATTAGGATTTATATTTAGTACTATATCATTCTGATTATCTTCTACACTGCTTACAATAGTTTCGATTGGATTTCCTTCATCATCTACTAAGATAACCCGTACACGATGAATTATTGTATCACATTCCGAATACCATCTAAATTCATATAATCCAGCTTGAGCAAGTAGAGATATATAAGAATTTGCAATTATACCTACATAACCACCAAATTTTGATACTTTTTGTGTATTTGTTGATATTACTGAATCTCTAAAAACTTCCTCCATTTTATATTCACCTTCAGAAGCCTTAAATCTAACTTTATATAATGTAAAAGGCAGACCTAATCTTATATATAAGACTGAATCACTTACATATTCTAAACTAAGACCTTTTAAAGCAACATCCACTTTATTACTCTGTATTTCAGCACCTGTTGTTATATCAGTAATATTTACCCAATATTTACCTTTATCAGTTAATTGAGCTGGTGAAATAAAGAGATTTGATGTATTTGAACCTTTTATTCTTGCATCATCAACAAGAGCAGTGTCATTTTTATACCATTGATATTTTAATATACTATTTTGCTGTAATACTTCAACATTTAAATTTATTTCATTATTATTAACACACATACTAATATCTTGCG
>JAFRQN010000007.1 GCA_017428585.1 Bacteroidota bacterium
AATCAATATTTTCATCTATATGCGCCGGCTTAACTTGAAACTCTAAATTCAAAGATTTTAATAAATTTATACGTCTTGGAGAATGAGAAGCTAAAATAATGTTATAATCTTTGAGTATATTTAACAATGTGTTCATATAAACAATTAATATATGTTATATTAAGTATTTAATTTAACTAAAAAAATTATTTTTAATTTTACGTTAAAAGGTATTATTTTTGTATAGTTTAAACTAAATAAAAATATAAAACAATTAAAAACACAAAATTACAATATTTTTAGATATTAAAAAATTTTAAAAATGAAAAATAATTGCAAAAAGCATATTATAAATTTTTTTGTATTTATATTATTTTTTACATCTATTCAAGATTTATATTGTCAGAAGTTGTTAATTCAAATGGATTTAGCACAAACTAATCATTTGAAGGCGTATGGCATTGTCTATTGGTCATTAAAGGAAGGGAACGATTGGGATTGGCTGTTAAATTATAGAGGTGGATCATTTATAACAAATTATGACCAAAAAATAGCAAATGAATGCAGGATTAGAGGCGTAGATTTTCAATCAATAACGGAAGCAGATGCAGATGATATATATAGCATGATTCAATCAGAAGGTGTTAATATGGATGTGGTAAAATTGGAAAAAGCGCCTAAGATTGCCGTATATGTTCAACCAGGAAATGCACCATGGGATGATGCTGTAAGAATGGTTCTTGAATATGCAGAGGTAGAATATGATGCAATATGGGATGAAGAAGTATTAAATGACAAACTATCAAATTATGATTGGCTGCATTTGCATCACGAAGATTTTACAGGTCAATATGGTAAATTCTGGGCAACTCATCAGCACGAAAATTGGTATATTCAACAGGTTGCGTTAAATGAAAATACAGCTCAAAGACTCGGTTTTCAAAAAGTATCAGAAATGAAAAAGGCAACCGTTAGAAAAATACGTGAATTTGTTGCAAACGGAGGATTCTTGTTCGCTATGTGTACTGCCACAGATACATACGACATAGCTTTGTCAGCAGAAAATGTAGATATATGCGATGAAATATATGACGGTGATCAAGCAGATCCTCACGCTAATGATAAATTAGATTTTACAAAAACAATGGCGTTTGAAAATTATACAATTTATACTAATCCATTAGTTCATCCTTTTTCTAATATAGATGTAGGTGTTCAAACAGGATTGGCTAATCAGGATATTGATTATTTTACGTTGTTTGAATTTTCTGCAAAATATGATCCTATTCCTACAATGCTGACTCAATGCCATGTTAATGTAATAAAAGGTTTCTTAGGTCAAACAACAGCATTTTATAAAGACAAAATAAAAAAATATGTCAATATATTAGCTGAAAAAGAAGGAACTAACGAGGTAAAGTATATACAAGGTCATATAGGCAGAGGCTTTTTCTGTTGGTATGGCGGACATGATCCAGAAGATTATCAACATTTACTGGGCGATCCTCCTACGAATTTAGAGCTGTATAAAACTTCACCAGGTTATAGACTTATTCTTAATAATATCTTATTTCCAGCTGCAAAAAAGAAACAGCAAAAAACATAAATTATATTCTTAAATATTAATTTTATATGTTATATAGTGTGGTTTAAGATATTAATATTGATTAGCTAAAATTTGTTAAAATTATTAAAAAAGATTATATTTGTATTATATGATAAATATAAAAAAGTATATGAAAAAGATATTGATTATAATATTTGTACTTGTAATATCAAATATTAGTATTTATGCTAATGATATTTTGATACAAGTACCTGATACTAATATTACAAATGGTTCTATCGTAATTCCAATCAAAGGTTCGATAGATGTTTCTCAATCAGGGAATGATACATTAGAATATTCTTTTGACATTTTAGGTGCATCAGTTGATGTTGTAAGTATTAACGGAGGCAGTAATTGTGGTATAACTTCTGAAAATATTATATTTAATTTTGATAGTGAAAATAATAAACTTACATTTTCAACAACAAAATTTCTTAATAAATTTACAGGAGTTCTTTTCTATCTAACATTGAATGTTTATCCACGTGTCGATTTCTATTATAAAGACTATTTCTTTGTTGAAATAGTGCCTGCGTCTGTAAAACTTAATAATGTTGATCTCGAATTTAATGCAGAAATTGGGAAAATATCAATAGATACATTAAATGTTATACAAAATTACAAAGAACGTTTTTCTTATGCTTTCCCTAATCCTTTTTCCTACGAAACAGAAATATATTTTAGTATAGAGGAAGCAACACCTCTAAAATTAATTATATATAATTATGGCGGTGAAATAGTACAAACTATTCCAGAAGAAAATGATATATTTAGATATATTGTTATGGATGCAGAACGAAAATTAATTGATATTAATTCTGATTATATATTCGAACGTGGTTTGTACAAAATTATTCTGCAGCCTCAGTATATTATGGCTCAAAATGGTGCATATAGATTAATGTTTATTACTAATAGATCTAAATATGTTGTTAATGTATCATTTGTTAAATAACTAAATTTATAGGCAAAAATTATTAAAATATTTAATTATAATGAAAGTTAATTCCTTAATATATAAATGTAATAGTGCTAAAAAAATAACTATATTGCTGTTTCTTGTTGTCTTTTCTAATTTATTTGTATTGAATGCACAGACTAACGACAACAAAATAAGTGATACAAATAATAGTATAGTTACAGATGTAACAAAAACACAACAACCGGCTATGCATCAAATCAATAAAAATGTTGAAGGTCGTGAATTTTGGTTGTGTTTTATGATTAATTATTTTGAAGATATTATTCAAAGACGCTCCCGCAGCATAGACTTACAGTTGTTTATTACTGGTGATTATGATGCGATGGTAACTATTGAATTTTCTAAAATAGGATATAAAGAGGTCATAAATCTAAAAGCTGGTCAGGTTGTATCCGTACAGATGGATAAGTTGGCACAAATTACTGAGTTTGGCTCAGTAGAACAAGAACAGGCAATACATATAGTATCTACACAGCCTATTACAGTATATGGATTAAATAGACGTCCTCAAACAACAGATACATTTTTAGGTTATCCAGTAGAAGTTCTTGGTAATGAATATATGGTTATGAGTTACTTAAGCTTCGATTCTAAATTGCTTTCTATTTTTTCTGTAGTAGCAACTGAAGATAATACTGAAGTAGAAATAACTCCAACAGTAAGAACAACAACCAATAGACCTCCTAACAAACCTTTTATTGTTACTATGAATAAAGGTGATGTGTATCAATGTGCGGGAATGTATAGACCAAGAGATCCAAGTTATTGCGATTTAACTGGTACAGTGGTAAAAGCAAACAAAAAAATTGCTGTTTTCAGTGGTCATCAATGTGCAAATGTTCCTACTATTCAAATTATGGCTTGTAATCATTTGGTAGAACAAATGCCTCCAATACAGACATGGGGCAAGCATTTCTATCTTGGTCAATTAAAAATGAGATCTAAATATACTTATAGAGTTTTAGCAGCTAATGATAGTACACGTGTATTCTGTGATACAGCATTAATTGCGATATTGATGAAAGGACAATATCTCCAAAAAGATGACAACAAACATATACAAATAACAGCAGATAAACCAGTACTTGTAGCTCAATTCTCTCAAGGTCTTGCAGTCGGCGACGGAGTAGGCGATCCTATGATGCTTCTCGTAAGCCCTACACAGCAATTCCTAACTAAATATAGATTTGCTACACCTGTAAATGGCAGCTGGCATCATTTAATTAATGTTATGGTGCCAACTAAAGCAATTAGCTCTTTTAGAGTTGATGGAGCGCCAGTCGAAAAAAATCTTTTTGAAAAACTTGGTGTAAGTAGATTTTCTACTGCAAGCATAAAATTATCATACGGTTCTCACACTGTAGAATGTGATCAGCCATTCGGACTATATTCATACGGATTTGGATTTGGCGATGGAGTAGATGCGTATGATGCGTATGGAAATATGGGCGGTCAATCATTTGTAGAATATATTCCTGCAATAGACAGTATTCCACCTATGGCTGAACTTTTTAAACGCAGCAATTCAGGATCTATTATAATTAGTGATGATGGTACAGATGATACAGGTATTTTAGATATTAATGTTGTATCAGCTGATAATATGAAGCTGAGAATACCTAATTTCGTTCCATCTGCACCTTCTGTAATGGTAGAAGCGCTTCCTGAAAATCGCAATAGTTCTGGAAAATTGGTTATTAGTGCTCGAGATGTAGCAAAAAATGAAGTATTTTATACAATTTGTTATGTATTTGATAATACAGCATTAGAGTATGGTTATATAATTAATAAAGGCGATAAAATTGAATGCGAGGCTACTGAAACTTTCCAATTAGGTCTGTTCTATAATTATTCTTATAATTATTATTCACCTAATTTTAATAGTACTGATATAATAAATGCAAAAACAAATTTCGACGGCATTTTTAATACTTCTGGTATTATAGGTGCTTCTATTTCAAGACATCTTTTTGGTAGAATAAGCGGTTCAGCTAAACTAATTCTACAGACAAATAATGCTAATTTTAATAGTATAGATACTGTTAAACGTTTTGTAGTTGACAGTATTTCTAAAAATTATGTTCCTTATTTTGAGGGATATTCTATTACAATGAAAAATTTAAACCTAAACTTGGATTTAGGTATAGATTATAGATTATCTGAATACTTCTATCTATCAGCAGGTGTAACCAGCAGATTTGCATTGAATAAAAAAGCAGAAATTGATCAGGAAATATATTTCGCGCCAAGTTATGCATACGAAAACAATGATTATAAAAAACATATTTCAGATAATTTAAATTCAATTTCAGATTTAACCTTTGGATTATATGCAGGTCCAGGATTTATTTGTAATATCGGATATCGTTTCAGCGTGTTTATGGATATCAACTACTATTATATGATTACTTCTCAATTAAAGGATGCTGATTTATTCTTAAATCAAATTAATTTCAAAGCTGGAATAAAATATAGTTTATGATTTTAAATAATATATATCTAATTTTGAATTAGTAAAAAAAGAAGCAGTTTATTGACTGCTTCTTTTTTTATTATTCTAAATTATATTAATG
>JAFRQN010000164.1 GCA_017428585.1 Bacteroidota bacterium
ATTCAGCCTTAAAAAATAAACTTTATATCAGCGAGGAAGAAAATTCCAATTTAACAAAAAAATGCAATCAATATGAATTAACAATAAAAGCTAATAGGAATAAAATTAATTTAGTAGAGCATCATATTGAAAAAATTAATTCTGAATTAGAATCATATAAATATAATAATAAAAATAATCAGATATTATTAGAAAAAATAAATATATTAACCAATGATAATAGTATTTTAACTAAGAAATTAGATCATATTAATTCAATAAACACAGGATACAACAATAAAATTAAATTTTTAGAACACCATATTGATGTTCTAAAAAGCAATATACAATTCATAAGTACAGAATTTTCAAGTACAACTGCAAAATTGACAAATACAATTAAAGATAATGAAAAATTAAATGATATTTTACGTGCTGCAAATAAAAAAATAAATGAGTTAAATACTGAAAATGGTTATAATATTGATAAAATAAGTAAATTACAAAAGAATTTAGATGAAGATAAAGACAATTTAGAAAAATTAGCATTGGAAAATGAAAATTTAAGACAGCTCATATCTGATAATGCAAAAAATAGTATAAATATAGAATTTTTACAAAATGAAAATATTAATTTAGGAAAAATAATTGCCAATCTAAATGAAACAATTAATAATCATGTAGCTAATATTGAAGAATTAGAAAAAAAATACAATATGATAAACAATGAAAATATAGCATTAAAACAACAAAAAGAAAAAAACAATAAGATGGAAATAGAAATAAAAAATCTAATTCAAACTAACATAAATAATAATAGAATTATGTCAAAACAGAAAAAAGAACTTGATTATTATAAAAATTTAGCTGCAAAACCACAATCTTTGTTTGAAATAGATAACAATGATTACGAAGAAAAAATAAATTCTTTATTAGAAAGGGAAAAACAACTTACCGAAGAGAAAAATTCGTATTTATCTGAAATTGAATCGTTAAAAGCACAAAATAAATTAATAGAAGAAAATTGTAAAAATATACAACAAGAAAATACTAACCTAAAACTACAAATAAAAACACTTGAAGAACAAAACAATACAAAAAAAGAAAACGATAATAAAGAAAATCAGGGGAACGAAATAGAACAAGAAATTGCTAATAAATTAGAAGGCTTATTATCTAAGTTGTCTAAAAAAATATAAATAAAATAAGGGGTTATATATTATAATCCCTTATTTATTATTTAGCTAATTAAATATTTATATCAAGTATCATAGGACAATGATCAGATCCCTTAATATTTGTGTCATAATAACAATCTTTGACAAATGGTATTAAATGTTTTGAAATAAAGAAATAATCTAACCGCCATCCTACATTATTCTCTCGTGCTCTTCCACGATTGCTCCACCATGAATACTGAACAACATTTTTATTCCTTTCTCTAAAAATATCTACATAATTTAATTTATATAAATCATCTAATTTTACTCTTTCTTTTTCTAAAAACCCAGAATTATTTTCATTTTCTTTTGGTCTTGCTAAATCAATAGGATGATGAGATGTATTATAATCGCCACAAATAATAATATTCTTCTGTGTTTTTTCAATTTCCTTTATATAAGAAAATAATTCATCGTAAAACTCTAATTTATATTCAACTCTATCCTCACCAGAAGTTCCATTAGGGAAATAAATATTTAGTAGAACAAAATTTGGATAATAAGAAATTAATACCCGTCCCTCTCTATCAAATTTTTCATTTTTAAATCCCATTTCATATTTTATAGGTGTGTTTTTACAAAAAGTAGCAACACCACTATATCCTTTTTTCGATACAGCAGCAAAATACTCACCTTTATAATTATTAGGAAATAAATTACTATCTAATATTTGCTCTACATTTGCCTTAATTTCTTGTAAACATATTATATCAGGATTTTGCTGATAAATATATGGAAATAATTTATTTTCATTTGTAGCAATATCATATCTTTTACTTACATTTTGACCTGTAATTGCTCTATATCCATTAATATTCCAAGTAATAATTTTCATAAGTACATTATTTTTATATTAAAAATCCGTTATATTGTATCTATAACTATTATAATAAAATATATTATTATAATAATCACCTTCCTCTAATATTATACAAAAATATCTGGTATTTATTTTTCTATCATAATTAAATCAAGCTGTCTCTTTTCTATACTAACTTTCTTAATATATACATCTATTCTTGTACCAATAGTAAATATTTTTTTTGTTTTTTTACCAACTATACGCATCTTTTTTGCATCGTACTGATAATAATCATCCATCATATCATGAGTATGCAATAAACCTTCACAGTATATTTCATCCAATAGAATAAATAAACCATATTGCACCACTCCTGTTATAGTACCAGAAAATATTCTATCTTCAGAACTTAGTCTATCAGCATAAAGCAAACCAGCCAATTTATTTGATGCACGTTCTACAACTACAGCATTTC
>JAFRQN010000165.1 GCA_017428585.1 Bacteroidota bacterium
AAATTCAATAACTTTTCGTATATTTATAAAATAGAACTAAAATATAAAATAGGCAGTCTTGTTATGTTGGTTGTAGATAAAGTAGAAATAAAAAATATTAATGATAAAAAGAATAAATATTCTGAAATATTTGATAAAAAAAGTAGTATTAATTCTGTAGAATTAGAGGCTTTTCATAAGAAATTGAATCTATTTATTGAAGAAGCTAAAAAGTCAAACAATGAAAGGCAGACAGAAGATGCAATAAAAAAATTTCTATCTAATACTTTTTATGCTGATACCCAGATTGTTCCTCAAGAAAATAAAATAGATTATGTTATCAAATCATTAGAAACTGGTATTATTAAAGTAATTATTGAGGTAAAAAGCCGAACAAATACAAATGAATTTATAGAAAATGATAATTTTAATAAAAAGGCTTTTCATGAATTAATCCGTTATTTCTATAATGAAGTGAATAACAATAACAAAGCTATTTCTAATCTAATTGCATCAAACGGATTGGAATGGTATGTATTCGAAGGTGCAGATATTTATAATAATTTTTCCAGCTTGTATAAAAAATATAAAGGTGCTAAATATGCTAATTCCGCTGAAGATTTTTATAAAGATGCTGAAATTTTTATAAATAATAACGATATTAGTTTAAAATGTATTCATTTGGATCTGTCTGATATAAATGAAAATTCTTCAAAAAATATAATATATAAAATTTATAATCTATTTTCTCCTCGTTTCCTTTTAGAAGAAATTGTTAAAAGAGATGCAAACGATATAAATAAAAACTTTTATAAAGAATTGCTTCATATAATTGGTCTTGAAGAGGTAAAAGATGGCAGCAGCAGTATAGTTATTAAACGTAAAGGCAGAGAACGAGGCAGAGGCTCTTTGATAGAACTTGCTATATCAAAATTAGAATATCGTCTAACTAAAGAAAATGTAGAAAATATAGCATTTGAACTTTGTATAACTTGGATAAATAGACTGCTTTTTATCAAATTATTGGAAGTTCAAATCTGTAAATATAAAGAGGAGAATAAAACTTTTCTTAATTTATCTTATTTAAAGAATTTTAATGATTTAGAAACTTTATTCTTTGGTGTATTAGGTACTTCTATTATAGAAAGAAACAATGGTATAAAACAAAAATATCCTCAAGTGCCTTATTTAAATTCTTCTCTGTTCGAGTTTGCTGAATTAGAAAAAGAAAATAATATAAGTATTGGTAATTTAGATTCAGATTGTGTGCTTCCTTTTTTTGCAGCAACTTCTCTGCATGATGAAAAACGTTCAGGCAGACAATTAAATACATTAGAATATTTATTAGCTTTTTTGGACAGCTATGATTTTGGTTCTAAAAAAGACAATGTCGCTTCCGATAAAATAATTAATGCTTCTATTTTAGGTAGAATTTTTGAAAAACTTAATGGATATAAAGATGGTGCTTTTTTTACTCCAAGCAATATAACTACATATATGAGCAGAGAGGCTTTAGAAAGGGTAGTTATACAAAAATTTAATACTGTTTATAATTTTGAATGCACCAGTTTAATTGAATTATACAACGAATTAAACTCAAAAGAAAATATAAAAAAGATAAAAGATTATAATAATACTTTTAATTCAATCCGTATTTGTGATCCTGCTGTTGGAAGCGGGCATTTTTTAGTTTCGGTATTGAATGAATTAATAAGAATAAAAGCAGAGCTGAATATCCTATGTGATGCAGAACAGAAAAAATTCTCTAATTATGATTTTAATATAGAAGATGATGAAATTGTTATTAGAGAAGCTGGTAAAGAACTGCATTATAATTATAAAGACAAGGAAAGCCAAAGGATGCAGGAAACATTATTCCGTGAAAAAAGAACGCTGATAGAAAATTGTCTTTTTGGCGTAGATCTTAATCCCAATTCTGTGAATATCTGTCGTCTGCGTTTATGGATAGAGTTGTTAAAGAATGCTTATTATAAAAAAGATACTAATTATACTGAATTAGAAACTCTGCCGAATATAGATATTAATATCAAACAGGGTGATTCTCTCTTTAATAAACTTGATTTGAATACTGAACCAAAAAATAATAATATCAAACAGCAGTTCAGTTTATATAGAGAACAAGTAAAAGAATATAAGAATACAAAAAATAAATATGAAAAAAATAAGATACTAAAAACTATAAGAGAAATAAAACAAGAAATTCATAAAGAAATAGATATAAATACAGATGCATATATTAAATATAATGATGCAAAAAGCAGGCTTGACGAAATAAACAATCAATTATTTAATACTTCAATTACTAAAAAAGAACAAAAAGAAATAAAAATACTGCAGGAAATAATAGATAAATATGAACAAAAACAAAAATATTCATACAGCTTTGAATGGCGGATAGAATTTCCAGAAGTATTGGATAATGATGGCAATTATGAAGGTTTTGATTTGATTATAGGAAATCCGCCTTATATACAATTACAAAAAAATCATGGAGAATTAGGAGAATTATACAAGGATAGTAATTATGAAGTTTATGACCGTATGGGTGATATATACAGCCTTTTTTATGAACTTGGAATTAGGTTATTAAAACCTGATGGCTTTTTAATCTATATTACATCTAATAAATGGATGAAAGCAGATTACGGCAAAAGTTTAAGAAAATATTTGTTGCATTATAATGTTATAGAGTTAATCGATTTGGGCAGCGGAGTTTTTGATACTGCAACGGTTGATACAAATATATTGTTAGTAAAAAATAGCACAAACAATTCTAATCCTGCTTTATGTTATGATTATCAACAGGGAGAATATAAAAATTTAGATAATAATATTCCTTTTATTTATATAGATTTTCCTAAAGATGGTTCTATTTGGCTTATAGAGTCTGAAATGAAACGAGAAATAAAGAAGAAAGTTATTTTAAATGCAAGACAAATAAAAGATAGAAAGGATATAAAAATTGTACGTGGTGTTCTAACAGGATATAATGATGCATTTATAATAGATAAAACTAAGCGTGATGAAATACTTAAGAATTGCAGGTCAGAAGATGAACGAAAGAAAACGGATGAAATCATACGACCAGTATTAAGAGGAAAAGATGTTAAACACTATAGTATAGAATATAAAAACTTATATTTA
>JAFRQN010000166.1 GCA_017428585.1 Bacteroidota bacterium
ATATATATTATTAATATATATAAAAATAAATAGTATATCTCTAAACCAAAAATATATTGTTAATCATGGCATATAATGCAGTTTGTCATTTAAATATGAATGACAAAGGAAATCTTGTTAATGAGATTAATAAGGTTTTCTGTAAAAATAGGATAAAATATCTTAATTATATTATGCAAAGAATAAAATCTGATGATGCAGAGGATATTTTGCATGATGTATTTGCTAATATATTAGTATATATTAGGAATAACAACGATGAACAAAAACAAATAAGAATAGATAATATAAATTCTTTGATTTTTGTTGCAATTCGAAATAGAATAATTGACGCTTATCGAAAAAAAACAGCCATTCTTTTTTCTAATCTTAATGTTCCTGCAAAAGAAGATGATGATATAGAAGAATATGCTAATCTGCTTGCTGATATGGATTTCTCGCCTGATATTTTGCTGTCAAGAAAAACTATACAAGAAGCTATAAGATCAGAGGTAAAAAAACTGCCTCCAGAACAAAGATATGTTTTTGAAAGGAACGAAATAGACGGTCTTTCTTTTAAAGATATTGCAGATGAATCAGGTATAAATATAAATACTCTTTTGGCACGCAAACATTATGCTGTTGCACGTTTGCGTTCAAAGCTAAAGGGAATATATCAAATACTAAATTGATTGCTTGTAAAATATAAATTATATTCATTTTGAAAGTAAGAAAAACAAAAACATTTTTATATAGTTTTTGTATAAAAACTGATATAAAAACAAAAAAAAATGTTATTTTTGTAACAAATTGTTAATTCTTATAAGACTACTCTAAATGGATAAATTTATAATTAAAGGCGGCAATAGACTTCACGGACGTGTAAAAATTTCAGGAGCAAAAAATGGTGCTCTTGCACTTATGCCTGCAACGATATTAGCACCAGGTACTTATCATTTGCATAACACACCTAATTTGCGTGATGTTTGGACAATGTCCAGATTGATGACAGAACTTGGAGCTTTTTGTGAATTAAATGATAATGATTTATTTATAGATACAACAAATCTTAATAAAACAACTGCACCTTATGAACATGTAAAAAATATGCGTGCTTCTTTTTATGTTTTAGGTCCGCTCTTAGCAAGATTTGGCGAAGCAAAGGTATCACTGCCGGGTGGTTGTGCATGGGGACCTCGTCCAGTTGATTTACATATAAAAGGTATGCAAAAATTAGGTGCAGATATAAAGTTAGAAAACGGTTATATCATAGCAAAGGCAGAAAAATTAATAGGAGCTAAAATCCATTTGGACGTTTCTTCTGTTGGTGCTACTGGTAATATATTAATGGCAGCAACGCTTGCAAAAGGAACAACTATAATATCTAATGCAGCAACTGAACCAGAAATTACAGCATTGGCAAGAATGCTCGTTAAAATGGGAGCAAAAATTAATGGTATTGGAACTGCTATTCTTGAAATAGAAGGTGTTGACAGATTAAATCCAGTAGATGAAACATCTATTCCTGATAGAATAGAAGCAGCTACTTATCTTATTGCAGCAGCTGCAACAGGCGGTGCGATAGAATTGGAAAACGTAAATCCTTATCATCTTACAGCAGTTATTGCAAAATTAGAAGAATGTGGCTGTGAAATAAATGTAAATTCGGATAATATCTTTATTACAGCAAAACAGCCAGTAAAGAAAGCAGTGGATATAAAAACAGCAATCTATCCTGGTATTCCTACAGATATTCAAGCTCAGTGGACTGCTCTTATGGCTTGCAAATGTGAGGGAAATTCTAAAATTACAGATACAGTATATACAGATAGATTTAAACATATACCTGAGTTAATTAGATTGGGTGCTGATATAGATATAGTTGATAATTCTGCTTTTGTTAAGTCTTCTCCTGATAAAACTTTAGTGGGTGCTCAGGTTATGGCATCTGATTTAAGAGCAGGTGCTGCACTTATTATTGCAGCTCTTTCTGCCGAAGGTACAACGGAAATACATAGAATTTATCATATAGATAGAGGATATGAAGCAATAGAGAAAAAATTAACAAATTTAGGTGCTTATATAAAAAGAGTTAGAACTGATTTAATATAATATAAATACAATATAATAATAAAAAAATAATAAAATATTATTTTTTATTTGGTTGTTATTGAATTTATTCGTAATTTTGTAAACATTCTTTTTGACAAAATATTGTCATAAGCCTCTTTGTGAGATTAAAATATTTTACGATCCCGTAGCTCAGTAGGTAGAGCATTTGACTTTTAATCAAAGGGTCGTGGGTTCGAATCCCGCCGGGATCACGTAAGTCTCAGCTTTAGCTGAGACTTTTTTTATATGTGTTTTTCTTTAAATTTGAAATATAATCTGCGGCAAAAGAAGAGTATATGATATTATCTTTCTACTAATTTTACATGTACCATATCGCCAAAAGATTTGTTTAATTTTTTCCTAATTTCCTTATTTATTCCGATAATATAACATGGTAGCCCCATTTTTACTATCTGTCCATCATATTTGATATTATCGAAAACTGCATGAACTAACAGTCTTCCTTTCCCATATTCTTTTTTTATGTCTATTGGTATTTCTATATATGCTGCATCCATATTCCCGTTTTGGATTATTTCAGCATCAAATTCTAATTCTATTTTCATAGCTTTAATTTACGAATAACGTTCTAAAAATTCTCTGATAACAGGATCTGATGATGCATTAAAATCAGAACTGGAACCAAAGAAATGGATTCTTCCATTGTTTAACATAGCAATATCGCAGTTTAATTTGTAAACAGAAAACATATCGTGAGTTATTACAATAGAAGTTATTTGTAGATTATTTGCTAAATTAAATATTAATTTGTCTATTTGTTCCGATGTTATAGGATCTAATCCTGTTGTAGGTTCGTCATATAAAATATATTTAGGAGTGCCTACTAAAGCTCTGGCTACTCCAACACGTTTTTTCATACCGCCAGAAAGTTCAGAAGGCATTTTGTTTGATAAGTTAATCCATTCATTTTCAAAATAAGTTGTGTTTATTTCACTAATATCTGGAAGAAGTCCTACAGATGATAAAACTCTTTTTGCTTCAGATTCTAATACTTCTTTATTTCGTTCATTATGTTCATATAACCTTAAGATTACATTTTCATAAATGTTTAGAGAATCAAAAAGCGCTGCACCTTGAAATACATAGCCTATAGTTTTTCTTAAATTAAATAGTTCATTTTTGTTGAGTGCAGGTACATTCAAACCATCAACTAATATACTACCAGAATCTGGCTGCATTAATCCTACAATATTTTTTAATAAAACACTTTTGCCACAGCCTGATTTTCCAATAATACATAATGTTTGACCATCTTTTACGTCTAAATTAATGCCATCTAAAATAACTCTGTCATTTATAGATTTTTTTAATTCTTTTATTTGAATCACTATTATAGTCCTATATTTTTAAGTATTACAAAAATACTAAATTCATTTTTATTATAAATATATTCTATATAAAAAAGAAACATATATAAAAAACTTTATATAGTATAAAATATTTTGTTATTATGTAAATTATTATTATGTTTGTATAAATTTTCTTAACGATAGCAAATAAATAATCATTAAATGATTAA
>JAFRQN010000167.1 GCA_017428585.1 Bacteroidota bacterium
CACATACTTTTTAAATTATGCAAAAAAAAATTATGAAGCAAAAAGATACGGATTAATTTTATGGGATCATGGAGGGGGCGCAGTTAGTGGTTTTGGCTATGATGAAAATGATCCAGATGAAGAAGAAACATTAACTATTGATAATACAGAAAAAGAAACTATGGAAATTCAAACGATTATGAATGCATGGAAAAATGGAGACATAGAAACATTAAAAAAAATATTAGATGTTGATTATACATCTAACCAAAAGTTAAACAAAAGAATAAAAGAAGAACTGATTATAAAAAGGAATAAAGAAATGGCAGACAATATAGAAAAAATTTTAGCTAATGAAGATAAAAATTATTTTATTATTGTGGGAGCAGGACATTTAGTTTCGGAAAAGAATATAATTGAACTTTTAGAAAAAACGGGCAAATATAAAATAAAACGATATTAGATATTATCATTTAAAATATAATAAAAAAGGGCATTTGCCCTTTTTTTATTATATTTTATTGTTTACTTACAATTATTAACCTACTAATTCCATTGCTTCTTTTATAGTCTTTTCAACATGTTGAGCTGATTTATCAAATAAAGCTTTTTCATCTTTATCTAATTTTAATTCTACAATCTTTTCAACACCATTTTTACCAATAATAATAGGTACACCAACACAAACATTTTTATAACCATATTCACCATCTAATAAAACTGTACATGGTAATAAACGTTTTTGATTTTTGACAATAGCTTCAACGATTTGTGCTGCTGCTGTTCCTGGAGCATACCATGCAGAACCAGTTTGTAAATATTTAACTATTTCACCACCACCATTAGCAGTTCTTTCACAAATAGCATCAAGTTTATCTTTTTCAATAAGATCAGTAACAGGAATACCATTAACAGTTGTATAACGTGGAAGTGGAACCATAGTATCACCATGACCACCTAATACTAAAGCATGTATATCTTTAACAGATATTCCAAGTTCCATAGATAAAAATGTTCTATATCTTGCAGTATCAAGAATACCAGCCATACCAATAACCTTGTTACGAGGCAATTTTGTTTTTTGAATGGCTACATAAGTCATTACATCTAATGGATTAGAAACAATAACAAAGAAAGCATTAGGTGAATATTTTACTGCTTGTTCTGCACAAGAACTAACAATACCTGAATTTATTTTTAATAAATCATCTCGTGACATACCTGGTTTACGAGCAATACCTGCTGTAATAACAATAATATCTGAATTTGCTGTATCAGCATAATCCTTTGTTCCAAATATTTTTGTACTTGCATTGAAAATAGGCATTGATTCGTACATATCAAGTCCTTTGCCTTTTGCAACACCTTCAGCAACGTCGCATAACCATATTTCTTCTACGACTTCTTTATTTGCTAATATTTGAGCACATGTAGCACCAACATTTCCAGCACCACCAATAACAGTAACTTTCATTTTTTACCTATATAATATGTAAATTAAAAAAAAATTATTTATAAGTTAAATTAGTTTATACTTAAATAATATTTATTTCCCATTTGGAAATATAGAAACATTTAACCAATCATCTATATTAAAATATTTAATAATTTCTTCTTCCAATTCTTCTAATGTAATACTATCAATTTGTTTAATTAATTCATCTAAAGAATAATAATTTCCACCAAATCTATTTTCATATATAAATAATTTATTTGCACGATTTTCTATATTTTCATAATCAAATATCAACGATGTCTTTAATCTTGTCTTTGCCCTGCTAATTTCATCATTAGAAGGCAGTTTTTCTCTCATATTGTCTATTTCTTTATAAATTAAATCTAAGACTTTTTCATAATGTTTTATATCAGTAATTGTATCAATTTTCCATATAGCACAATCTGTAAAATTATTTATATAAGTATCAATTCCATATACTAAACCATTTTTTTCTCTTAAAGTTTGATATAATCGTGAACTTGTTTCATCAGCTCCAAAAATAATATTTAAAATTGAATATAAAGGTGTAGGATAATTATATACTTTTTGCAGCGGTTTTCCTAACGATAAATGTACCTGTTGTATTGGTTTATAAATTTTAACATTTTTTTGTTTTTCAAAAA
>JAFRQN010000168.1 GCA_017428585.1 Bacteroidota bacterium
TTATGGATAGCAGATTTGCAGATGCAGAGAAGAACAGGCGAAATATCTCAAGAATTTGAATTGGAATATCTGCCGTTAAAAGAATACAAGAATATCCGAGAAGCAAATGCTCTTCGTATTGACTGGAATGATGTAATAGAATCTGATAAGTTGAATTATATAATCGGAAATCCACCGTTTGTGGGAGGATGGTTGAAAAACAAGGAACAAAGTAATGATGTTATAAATACGTTAGGTAAAAATTGGAAAGGAGCTGGTGATGTTGATTATGTTGCTTGTTGGTATATAAAATCTGCAGAAATGATGCACAAAAATAATGAGATATTAGCTGCGCTTGTTTCTACAAATTCAATTACACAGGGAGAACAGGTTTCTATTTTATGGAAGCCTCTATTAGAAAAGTATAATGTAAAAATAAATTTTGCTTGGCGTACATTTAAGTGGGACAGCGAAAGCAATTCCAAAGCAAACGTACATTGTGTTATTATAGGCTTTTCTTTAAAAGATATACAAAAGAAATGTTTTTTATTTGATGAAAATGGCATTTATAAAGAATGCAACAATATAAATCCTTATTTAGTAGAAGGCGATGATATTATTATAGAAAGCAGAGGAAGTACTTTATTTTCTGTTCCAAAAATTGCTTTTGGCAATATGCCTAATGATGATGGCTGGCTGTCAAAATATTCAGTTGATAAAAAGAATGAAATAATTAATAAGTATCCAGAAGCAGAGAAGTATTTCAGAAAACTGCTTGGTGGAGAAGAATTCATTAACAATAAAGAACGCTGGTGTTTATGGCTTGTTGGAGCAAATCCTACAGATATCAAGAAAATTCCTCCAATTTATGAAGCGGTACAGAATGTTAAAGAATTTAGATTACAAAGTACAAGAGAAGCTACACGTAAATTAGCTGATACATCATATTTATTTGGAGAAATAAGACAAAAAGAGGATGTCGATTTTATTATTGTACCACGTGTTTCTTCAGAAAATAGAAAATATATTCCAGTTGGAATAATGTCTCCAGAAATAATCGCAAGTGATAGTTGTTCTATTATTTCTAATATAACTTTGTATCATTTTGGCATATTAACATCAGTAGTCCACATGGCGTGGATGCGGACGGTAGCGGGAAGATTGGAAATGAGATATCGTTATTCGGGAAGAGTTGTATATAATAATTTTCCATGGATTGAGAATATAACAGAAGAGCAGAAAGCTAAAATAGAAAAGACGGCACAGGCTATATTGGACGCAAGAGCATTATATCCAAATAATACATTGGCAGAACTATATGATGATGCAGCAATGCCGATAGAATTAAGAAAAGCACATAATGTAAACGACAAAGAAGTACTAAAATTATACGGAATGAAAACAGATATAGAAGAAAGCGAAATAGTATCAAAACTATTCAAAATGTATCAAGAAAAAATAAACGAAATAAATAAGAAATAGATAGATATATATATAATTATTGAAAATAATATGGAAACCAAGATATTTAAAACAAAAAGCGAATATAGAAAAAGTCTTAAAAAGTCAAAAAACGTTATATACAATGGAGTTTCACAGGAATTTTTAGATAAGCACAATATTACTTTGCGTGAATATTCAAAACTCAATGAAAGCAATGACTGCTGCTGGAATGGTTGGAACTGCAAAAATTGTTATGAATGCAATAATTGTGAAAACTGTAGAAATTGTTTTAGATGCAATAACTTAAAAGATTGTAAAGAATGCAAAAAATGCGCTGATTGCTATAATTGTTATCATTGTACTGAATGTGTTAAATGTAAAGTTTGTTTCGCCTGCATCAAATGCAATGATTGTAATCAATGTGAATATTGCAATGATTGTATAGTTTGTGAAAACTGCCATAAAAGTGAAAAATGTTATAATTGTAAATTCTGCAAGACTTGTATCAACTGCGAAAATTGTATAAAATATAACTATAAGAAAAATGGATTAAACTGCCGTAGAACAGAATTATTTAATAACCTTAAAGAATATAAAGAATATCTAAAAAAGAATCCAACTGAAGAGTGCAACGGAGTTTCTCAAGAGTTTTTAGATAAGCATGGAATTTCTTTTGAAGAATATTCTGTGTTGAATGAAAACAATTTGCGTTGTTGGAATTGCTGGGAATGCAATAATTGTACTGGATGTATAAATTGTATTTACTGCAAAAAATGTACTGACTGCAGGGATTGTACAGAATGTACATCTTGTATTAAATGTAAAAAATGTAAAGACTGCCGTTCTTCTGATATTTATTCTAAGAATTTTAAGGACTGCGAAAATTGTGAAAATTGCATAGATTGCAAAAAATGTATAAAATGCAAAAATTGTGAAAATTGTTCTAATTGTGAAAAATGCGAAAACTGCAAGTATTGTAATTATTGTATATCCTGCAAGAAATGCAAAGTATGTACAGACTGTGAAAATAATGAAAATATTGAAAACTGCCATGTATGCAAAACAAGGATATTTAAAAATTTAACTGAATATAAAGCATTCCTTAGAAAAAATGCTGATCATAAATGCAATGGCGTTACACAAGAATTTTTAGATAAATATAATTTTACTTTAGATGAATACTCTGAAATAAATAAAAGCAATTTAGGATGTTGGAACTGCTGGGGCTGTGAAAATTGCTGGGATTGTGAATCCTGCGAATACTGCGTAAGATGCTACAGCTGCAAAGGATGTTATCTCTGTAAAGACTGCAAAGTCTGCAAAAATTGCAAAAACTGCCGAAATTGTGAACTTTGTCAAAAATGCAAAGACTGCACCAATAGCTGGGACAGCATAGAATGCGAAAACTGCTCTGGAATAAAAGGTGAAAAAGGAGTAGTAAAGTAAAAGTAAGAAAATAAAAATATCAACATTATTATTTTAATGCTTTAAATAAAAAAATAATTATATATATTGTGTTTGCCAAAAGAACAATTATATAAAGACAATAGTATATATTAGCATTTAAAAATATGACCTATAAACACAACACAATATATTGTAACAATGTTATCTCGTTAGACTTAAGAACTAATTTCCTGTTTTTATTAGTTCCAATTCTTAATATTATCTCATTGTTTTTTAGTATTCCTACTAAAAAACAATCCTATTTCTTTTGTCATATCATACAAAAATCTTCTAAAATAGATAATAATCAAATCAAAAAGGTATATAACTTTGTTATAAATAATTTACAAATATTTAAGAATAAATTGTTTTACAATAAAAAGAAATTCATTTTAATTAATTATTAATAAAAATTAAATCCTTATAAATAGGAAGGAGAAAAAATATGGATAATGATAATATTACAGCCAATGAACAATTTCTTTCAGCTATTTTTACAAACAACAAATATACTATGGATTATTTTCAGCGAGAGTACATGTGGCAGTCTGAACATATTGAACAGATGATAAATGATTTAACTCAAGATTTTGATAGTCAGTATGATGAATCTAAGACAAATAACACTGAAGATGATATAAAAAAATTTTATAATAGTTATTTTATGGGGTCTATAATATTATACAAAAAAGATGGAAAATTAAGTATCATTGATGGACAGCAGCGTCTAACATCTTTAACATTGTTATTAATCTATCTTAGGAATAAAATGAATGAACTTAGGAAGCTTAGTGGAGGTAAATTTTTTAAGTATTTAGATAATTATATTTGTTCTGAAGATGCATATAATAATACAACATTTTATATTAATATCCCAGGAAGAGAGGAATGTTTAAATGAATTATATAATAAGGGAGAATATAAGCCAAAAGAAGATAGTAATGTAAGTATTAAAAATATGAGTGATCGCTATAATGATATTGAAAGTTGTTTTTCTGACTTCTGCAAAGATAAAGATGAAAATTATCTTTTAGCATTTATTACATGGTTGATAAATAAAGTAGCTTTTGTTGTAGTCATTGCACCATCAGAAGAAAAAGCGTATATTATCTTTGAAACTATGAATAATCGTGGATTATCGCTTACAAATACTGAAATGTTGAAAGGATTTATTTTATCAAAAATCACGGATGTAAATAAACGCGAGGACTTTAGCAAAATATGGAAAAATGATATGGAAGAATTGGATAAATATAAGAAAAGGAGAAATGAAAAAATAGATGATGCTTTTTTTCAAGCATGGTTGAAATCTCAATTTGCTGAAACTTTCCGCCAAAATAAAAAAGGTTCAGATAATGGTGATATGGAGAATATCAATACACGGTTTCATAATTGGTTTAAAGATAACTATGATAAGAATTTGTTAGGTAAAGCTATAGATAATAATATGGATTATTTTATGGAGAATAACTATAAGTTTTATTTTAAATGGTTCAAGAAGATAAAGGAAGCTGAGAAAACATTTTCAGATGAGCTTAAATATATATATTATATTAATTCTTACAGTATCGCTGAATCCTTAAAATATCCATTATTATTAGCACCTTTGAATCATAACGATTCAGCTGAAATAGTAAAAGAAAAACTCGAATTAGTTGCTAATTATATTGATGGTTTTGCTGTTCGTTATGCAGTGAACTCTAAGAGATTTGGCTATAGCTACATAGATTTTAGAATGAATAGTTTGGTTAAGAGAATTCGAAA
>JAFRQN010000169.1 GCA_017428585.1 Bacteroidota bacterium
GTAAACTTAATGTAGAAGGCGTTGGTTTTAAAGTAGAAATGAAGGGTGCTAGATTGCTTTTGAGTATGGGTTTCTCTCATCCAATACTGTTTATACCACCTAAAGGTATTTCCTTTGAAACACCAAATCCAAATACTATTGTAGTAAAAGGTGCAGATAAACAAGCTGTTGGATTAGTAGCAGCTAAAATTAGAGCTATCAGACCACCAGAACCTTATAAAGGTAAAGGAATTAGATATGATGGTGAATATGTAAGACGTAAAGCAGGAAAAACAGCTGCTAAATAGAACATAATATATTTTGTTCTAATTAATTTTTCATAATAAGAATTAAAATAATATACCAAACAAAAAAATGACAATTCAAGCATTAAAACAAAAACGCAAACTTCGTAGGAAGTTGAGCATTAGAAGTAAAGTATTTGGTACGCCTGATAGACTACGTTTGAGTGTTTTTAAGAGCATAGATAATATATATGTACAACTTATAAACGACATAGAAGGTAAAACAGTTTTGTCTGCTTCTTCTATTGATAAAGAAATTCGTGGACTAATTACTCCTGATATGAATAAAACTCAAATCAGTAAAGTAGTAGGGCAAGCTTTAGCTGAAAGAGCTAAAAAAGAAAACATACAAAAAGTTGTTTTTGATAGAAATGGTAACGTATATCGTGGACGCGTTAAAGCTTTAGCTGATGCTGCACGTGAAGCGGGTTTAGATTTTTAAATTTATTTAAGAAACGGAGATATTGTGTCTAAGATTAAGGCATCAGAATTAGAATTACAAGATAGACTCGTCCATGTAGGTAGAACAGCCAAAGTGGTAAAGGGTGGACGACGTTTTAATTTCTCTGCTATTGTTGTTGTTGGAGATGGTAACGGACACGTTGGTTATGGCCTTGGTAAGGCAGGCGAAGTGGTAGATGCTGTTTCTAAAGCTACAGAAGCTGCAAAGAAAAATATTATAAAAGTTACAATACAAAATGGTACTTTACCACATGAAGTTATTGGAAAATTCGGTGCTGCAAAAGTACTTTTCCGTCCAGCTTCAGCAGGTACTGGTGTTATTGCTGCAGGTGGTGTTCGTGCAATCCTTGAACTTTGTGGTGTAAAAGATGTAATCACAAAAAGTCTTGGTTCTGCTAACCCTCATAATTCAATCAAAGCAGCCATTGCAGGGCTTGCAAGTATTGAAGATGCTGAGTCTGTAGCTGCACGCCGTGGAGTTTCAATAGAAAAAGTTATTCGCGGTTAATTAGGAGAAATATATTTATGAACAAATTAAAAGTTACACAAATCAAAAGTGTAATAAAGCGAAAAGAAAATCAAAAAAGAACAATTGAAGCTTTAGGGCTTGGAAGACCTAACTATTTTAATATTTTACCTGATAATCAACAGATTAGAGGTATGTTAGATATTGTTAAACATCTTGTTAAAGTTGAACCTATACAAGATGAAAACTAAGATTACTGTAAATATTTATAGTATCCTTAATTTGTATATATAAGAATAATCATAATAAAAAATGAAACATATTGGAAATTTAAAGAAAGCTTATGGCTCTACTCATTCTAAAAAAAGAGTAGGTAGAGGTGAAGGTTCTGGCCATGGCGGCACTGCAACTCGTGGTTGCAATGGTCAAAAATCAAGATCAGGATCTGCTATTAGACCAGGTTTTGAGGGTGGTCAAATGCCTATAAATAGAAGATTACCTAAATTTGGTTTTAGAAATCGTTTTAGAGTAGAATTCCAAGAATTAAATGTAGGTAAAATCCAAGACCTTATAAATAATAAAGTTATTAGTGATACTACTCTCAATAGAGAGGTATTATATGGATTGGGTGTTTTAAGAAAAATAAATATTCCTCTAAAAGTGCTTGGCAATGGAGAATTGACATCTTCTATTAATATTACTGCCGATAGATTTACAGCTTCAGCAAAAGAGAAGATAGAAAAGGCAGGAGGAACGGTTACTATTAATGGCTAGTTTTACTCAAACCTTTAAAAATATCTTCAAAATTGAAGAATTAAGACAACGTATACTTTTTACTATTGGTATACTCATTGTTGTTAGAATAGGTGCTCATATCACTCTTCCAGGTATTGATATTAATGCTCTGCAATTAGCTAATGCAGATGAAGCAAATACTTTATTTGGTATGTTTGATATGTTTGTTGGTGGTGCATTCTCTAATGCTGCAATTTTTGCATTAGGTATAATGCCTTATATCACTTCTTCTATTGTTTTTCAATTGGCAGGAATTGTAATTCCTACTATACAGAAAATGCAGAAAGAAGGTGAGGAAGGTAGAAGAAAACTAAATCAGTGGACTCGTATGTTTACTGTCGTTATTTGTATATTCAACGCATGGGGTGTTTCTATTAAATTAATGTCGCAGCAAGCTGGCAATGGTATTCCTGTTGTTACAAATCCAGGTGCTTTGTTTGTTGTAAGTACTATTATAATTTTGACTGCAGGCGTAATATTTATGATGTGGTTGGGAGAACAAATTACAGAACGTGGGTTAGGTAATGGTATTTCTCTGATTATCATGATTGGTATTATTGCAAGATTCCCAGCTGCTATTTGGCAAGAATGGTTGTTGATTAGTACTGGTGCAAGACATTGGATCGTTGAATTATTTGCTATATTATTGTTAGTTGGTATTATCGCCTTAGTTATTCTTATTTCTCAAGGTGCAAGAAGAGTACCAGTTCAATATGCAAAAAGACAAATAGGACGTAGAACAGTAGGAGGTGTTACTCAATATCTTCCTTTGAAAGTGAACGCTGCTGGTGTTATGCCTATTATATTTGCTCAAACTTTAATGTTTATACCAAATACAATATTGTATTTCTTCCCAGCAAGTGAAACATTAATGAGTATTGCTAAATTATTTCAATATGATTCTTGGTTCTATGCTTTGTGTTATTTCATAATGATCATGGCATTTACTTATTTCTATACTGCTATTATCTTTAATCCAAGAGATATGTCTGAAAATATGAAAAAACAAGGTGGTTTTATTCCTGGAATAAGACCAGGCCAAGCAACAACAGAATATATTGATTATATAATAACTCGTATTACTTTGCCAGGTGCAATATTCCTTGGTTTAATAGCAATTCTTCCAACTTTTGTAACTAATGTATTTGATGTAAATAGAAGTTTTGCTCAATTCTTTGGCGGAACAAGTTTATTAATCATGGTCGGTGTTGCATTAGATACATTAAATCAAGTAGAATCTCATTTGCTTATGAGACACTATGATGGTTTCATGAAGAGTGGTAGAATAAGAGGACGAGCTAATTAATTCATATTTCATTAATAACTACTTTGTTTATTAATGAACTTTGAATAGAATTTAATTTTTTAAGAGAAGATATGTTTATAAAAGCATTAAAACTCGATGAAATTAAGCAAATGGAAATAGCTGGACGTATAGTAGGTGATACGTTATCATTAATAGGAAAATATATACGTCCAGGTATTGAAACTTTAGAACTTGATAAAATAGCAGAAGATTTTATTAGATCTAAAAATGCAATCCCTGCTTTTAAAAATTATAATGGTTTTCCTTACACACTTTGTATATCTATTGATGAGGAAATTGTACATGGTTTTCCAAGTACACGAAAATTAGAAGCAGGACAAATTGTTTCAGTTGACTGCGGTGCAGTATTTAATGGATATTATGGTGATAGTGCAGTAACATATCCTGTTGCAGATATTAGTGATGAAAAAAAACGTCTTCTAAAAATAACCGAGGAAGCGCTTTTTGAGGGTATAAAACAAGCTGTAAATAAAGGTAAATTATATGATATTTCCAGAGCAATCCAAAATTATTGTGAAAATGCTGGATATTCTTTAACAAGAGAATTAACTGGACATGGTATAGGAAAAAGATTACATCTTTATCCTTCTATTCCTAACTTTGTTCCACCTTTATTAGCAAGACGTGAATTACCTAATGTAAAATTGGAAAATGGTTACGGATTAGCAATAGAACCAATGGTACATATGGGAGCAAAAGAATGTTATACAGATAGTAATGGTTGGTCTGTTATTACACGAGATGGTAGTCCAGCTGCTCATTTTGAACATTCTGTTATTGTAAATGATAATTCTCCTATTATACTTACATTGCGTAATTAATATTTTTTCAAATTTGTAATATTCATATATTTTTCGTATATTTGTAGTCAATTTTTTTTGTAAGAAAAAAATAATTATTGTTTATAGGATAACACTTAAAATACTTTATGGCAAAAAATGATGTTATAAAAATTGATGGAATAGTGGAAGATGCTCTTCCAAATACTGAATTTATAGTTAGATTCGAAAACGGACATAAAATCAGAGCTCATATTTCAGGGAAAATGAGAATGAATTTTATTAAGATATTGCAAGGAGATAAAGTCTCTGTTGAAATGTCTCCGTATGATCTTACAAAAGGACGTATAACATATAGATATAAATAGTATAAAGATTATTTGCTGTTATTCATATAGATATAAAATAATATAACAAAGAATTAATTATATTTAAAATAGTATATTAGTTTACTTAAAGAAATGAAAGTACAAGCATCAGTTAAAAAAAGAGACCCAAATGATAAAATTGTAAAAAGAAAGGGTCGTATTTATGTAATTAACAAAAAGAATCCACGATTTAAACAAAGACAAGGATAGGAGAATTTAGAATTGGCACGTATAGCAGGAATTGACTTACCTAAAAATAAACGTGGTGAAATAGGTCTTACTTATATTTATGGTATTGGCTTAACCACAGCAAGAAAAGTTTTAGATGCAAGCGGAATCGAATATGGAAAACGCGTAAGTGCGTGGACAGATGATGAAATTGCTCGCATAAGACAAGAACTTGAAAATTATAGAATTGAAGGTGCATTACGCTCTGAAATTCAAATGAATATAAAACGACTTATGGATATAGGTTGTTATAGAGGTATTAGACATAGACGTGGTTTACCTTGCCACGGACAACGTACACGTACTAATGCTAGAACTCGTAAGGGTAGAAAGAAGACAGTTGCTGGTAAAAAGAAAGCTGTTAAATAATTAGATAATTAATAAGGAATATAAATTGTGGCTAAGAAAAAAATAAAGAAAAAAAGCGTTTCCGATGTTCATGGAAAAGCCTTCATCAAAGCTTCTTTTAATAATGTGTTAGTAACTATTTCTGACACTTATGGAAATGCTTTATGTTGGTCATCTGCAGGAAAAAATGGTTTTAGAGGCTCTAAGAAAAACACTCCTTACGCTTCTCAAGTATCAGCTGAAAAAGCAGCTAAAGAAGCCTATGAAATGGGATTGCGTAAAGTTGATGTTTTTGTTAAGGGACCAGGCTCTGGACGTGAAGCCGCTATCAGAGCATTATATCAAGCAGGTTTAGAAGTGCATACTATTACTGATAAAACTCCTATTCCTCACAATGGATGTAGACCACCTAAAAGACGTAGAGTATAATTTTTAATTATTAAAAGGAAGTGTAAACAAGCTATGATAACACAACAAATGCAAATGCCAGATAAAATTCAAATTGAGGAAACTATTTCTAGTTCTCATTGTAGATTTGTAATGCAGCCACTCGAAAGTGGATATGCAAATACTGTTGGCAACGCGATGCGTAGAGTTTTACTCTCGTCTATACCAGGAGCAGCTATCGTTGGAGTAAAAATATCAAATGTATTACATGAATTCCAAAGTATCCCGCATGTTGTGGAAGATGTTTCTGAAATTATTCTTAACTTGAAAGAAGTTAAAATCAAATGTAATAATGATAAGAAAAATCAGAAAGTTTCATTTCATGTAAAAGGTCCAGGTAGTTTAACTGCCAAACATATTCAAGAAGCAGCTCCTTATCTCGAAATTATGGATCTTAATCAGCATATAGCTGAACTTTCTAAAGATGCTGATTTTGATATGGAACTTAAAATTGGTAGAGGGAAAGGTTTTGTTCCTGCTGAAGAACAAGTAACTGTAGATTTCCCTTTAGGAATGTTACCTATAGATTCCGTTTATACACCAGTTTTGCTTGTTAATATATCAATAGAGGCTTTTAGAGTTGGTCAAAGAACTGATTATGAGCGTTTAATTCTTGATGTTAAAACTGATGGTACTATTACGGCTCAAGATGCAGTACATTATGCTTCTAGAATTCTTATTGAACACTTTAAATTATTTGCTGGATTGGATGTTTCTTTAGATGATGAAATTATCACAACTGTTGCTCCTCCAGAAGATGAAGTGAAAATCGCTGAAAAAAATAGAATTAGAGCTATTCTTTTGACACCAGTTGAGGATCTTGAGCTTTCTGTAAGATCTCATAATTGTCTTAGAAATGCTAATATTAAAAATATAGCACAACTTGTACAACTACAAGAAAGTGAATTATTAAAATTTAGAAATTTTGGTAAAAAATCTCTTACTGAATTAGGCGAACTTATTCATATGCACGGACTTAGTTTTGGTATGAATACAGAGCAATATCTTAAGGAAGATATAAAACCACCTATTATTAATTTTTAAAATATAATGAGTTTATAAATGAGACACTTAGTTAGAGGACGTAAATTTAATAGAACAAAAAGTCATAGAGATGCTATGCTTAATAATATAGCAACCGCTCTTTTTGAACATAAAAAAATATATACTACAGAAGCAAAAGCAAAAGAAGTTAAAATGTTAGCTGAAAAATTAATCACTAAAGCTAAACATGCTCTTGCTAATGAAAAGCAGGGAACTCTTCCTAAAGGACAAACTATTGATATACATAATAGAAGAATAGTAGCTAAAAATATTAGAAATAAAGCTGTTATTCAAGAACTTTTTGATGCTATAGCTCCTGCTGTAGAAAATAGAAATGGTGGTTATACAAGAATCGTCAAAACTGGTATAAGAAGAGGAGACGGTGGTAGAACTGCTATTATAGAACTTGTTGATTGGTCAGCACCTCAAGATGGTACTATTTCTAATAAACCTGCAAAAAAGAAAGCTGTACAGAAAAAACAAGTTGAAAAAAAAGCTAAAGTAGAAAAAAATACTTCAGAAAAAGAAGAAACTACTGATGCAGAAGTAAAAGAATAATATAAATTTGTATTTACATAAATATAATTGTAGCAAAAACGACCTTTATGGTCGTTTTTTGTTTTTAAACTAATTAGCTTTATGCAATAATATGATTATTTATATTCAAAATTGAAAAGAAATATAAAAATATTTATTTGATTGATAAAAAGGAAGGATTAATCCTTCCTTTTTATCAATCAAATAAATA
>JAFRQN010000170.1 GCA_017428585.1 Bacteroidota bacterium
AAAAAAAGTAAATTTTTTTATATTTTATAATTTAATTTAATAGATCTGATTTGCAGTCCAGAAGTTAATAAACTCATCCAAACTATTTATTGTATTATATAAATCTGCCATGTTTTTATAATACTCTTTTAATTCTTTTAACCTATTAAGTTTTATTCCTTCTAATTGCAATTCAGCGTCAATAACATCAAATGATGTGCCTACGCCTGTTTCAAATCTTTTATTTGCTATCAGTTCATTTTCCTTTGCTTGTTCTAAACTTGCTTCCAGCATTCTATATGATTTTTCAGATACCTGCATCTGCAAATATTGTTTTCTTACTAATAGTTCAAGTTTGCGTGTTGCTTCGTCCTGCATGTCATCCATAGCTTCAGCTTCAAGTTTAGCGCTTTGGTAATTATTAGATCTTTGCAAACCATTAAAGACCGTCCATGATGCTTTAGCGCCTATAGCCCATTTAGGATCGAGAACGCTTAAACCTTTGTCTATAAATTGGTATGTGCCAAATGCTCCTATTGTCGGCAAATAATCTGCGAAAGAAACATTAGCTTTTGCTTCCAATGCCTTTTTTGCCGAGCTTATTTGTTGTAAATTTAAGTTCTTTGTTTTTAATGTAGATAGAAAACTTGAAAGATCTTTGTCTAAGTTAATATATATTAAAGTATCTGATGCTTTTAAATCGTCAGCTTTAGTTTCTATTACAGAAGCCAATGCAATTTTTGCTATGTTTAACAGCTCGCCTGCTTCAAAGAGGTTCTTTTCTGCTTCTGCTAAACTTACATCTGCGCGCAGTTTTTGATTCATTTGAATAACGCCTGTTTCTAATAATGTTTCAGCGCGATTTTTGTGCTTCAGGATTCCATCATAAACTTCTTGTCTAACTTTTAGATTTTCTTTTGCTAAAAGCAAATTTAAATAATAATCTATAACCTCAATGTTGGTTTGTGCAATAGTTTGTTGTTGTGACACAACTTCCATATCTCTCTGTGATTTTGCGGCTGTTACTGCATTAGGTATTTTTAAGCCGGTAAATATTGGCTGTGTTACAGTTAGAGTAAGCATAGGATAAGATTGAGGTTTTAATTTAGCGTAAAAATCAGGCAATGCTTCATTCAATTTTATTTTTGCTTGCTGTTGAACCAGCTGCTGCATTTCCGCACTTAACGGAGTTCCTGTTGAAATAAGTGATTGTAAATTCAACAAAGATACCTGATCTCTTGCCTGCAATTCTACAATCGCATCTTTTATAGGATTTAAAGATATTCCTACTTCATCATTTAGATGAATATATGAAAAATCTAAAACAACATTTGGAAAATATCTGCCAATGGCAGATGATACTGCTTTTTCTTTTGAATCTAATTTCTTTTGTGATACTGCAATTCCTTTATTTACTTTTTGTGCTCTCGTTGCAGCATCCATAAGGCGAAAAGATTCTGCATAAATGTTATTACTAATTAATAATAACGATAAATTAAATAAAATTAAGAATTTAGATAGTTTTTTCATAATTATGTATTACGAATTATTATTATATATGTTACTATAAAAATTTTTATAAAAATTATTTTTTATTTGTTATATATAAATTTTTTTGTTATGTTTGTAATCTTATAGAAAGTAAAAAATTTGTAACTTAAATAAATTGTAATAGAAAAATGGCAAAGAAAGAACAAAGAATTATGGTTACTCTTGAGTGTACAGAAGCAAGAGCAGAAGGCAAACCAGCTTCTCGTTATACTACTAAGAAAAATAAACAAAATACTCCTGGCAGACTTGAATTGAAAAAATATAATCCATTCTTGCGCAGACATACTTTACATAAAGAAGTTAAATAATAGTTAATTTATTATTTATTAATAATATAAAATTTTTAATTAATATTTAAATGAATAATAATTAATGTAATTATGGCAAAATATATTGTAAATCCTGTACAAGTAAAAATGAAAGAATCTGAAAAAGGTTCTATATATGAATCAATTGTAGCTATGAGTTTCAGAGCAAGACAGATTAATGATGATATCAAATACGAATTGAAACAAAGAATGATGGATATTACTCCAACTGTCGATGAATCTGAAGAAGCTAATCCAGATCAACTTTCAATCAGCAGAGAATTTGAAAAATTACCAAAACCAACTTTTATTGCAATGAAAGAAATGTTTGATGGTAAGTTAACTTTCAAATATCCTGAAAAAGATATTCAAGAATAATTTATTTATATTATTCTATATTAAATATAAAATTATCTTTAAAATAAAAAGTATCAGCAATCTGATACTTTTTATTTTTACAAAAAAATAAAAAATATTAAAAAAATATTTGGTAGATTCGAAAAAAAGTATTAAGTTTGTATTCTTGATTGACGCAGGGAAAGAGCGGGGCGAGCAAGAGAGCGGAGAAGGCGTCAAAGAGTAGTTAAATTGAAAAAGCAGATTGTTCTTTGATAATAGGAAGTAAGAAGGAAAAACAAAGAAGACAAAACAGTCGGAATAAACCCGAAGTCAAGTAAGTAACCCAAGAGCGAGACAGA
>JAFRQN010000171.1 GCA_017428585.1 Bacteroidota bacterium
AAATGAAACAAAAGTAGAAGTTAAATTGAGAGGCAAAAATTTAAATACTTCTTCAGGTTGTGTAACAGATGGTTCTGCACACAAAATAGGAAGTACTTTTATGTTGCCAGTTATGAATAAATGGCAGGTAATTAATATACAAGATGAATTGATGGATGTTCAAAATGCAAGAGGAAAATGTGATTTTACAGGTTCAACAATTACATCTAATAAACCTATTGCAATGTTTTCTTTTCATGAAGGTGCAGATATACCATTAGGTGCTGGAAATAGGAGTAATTTAGTTGAGCAGCTGTTACCCGTAAATATGTGGGGCAAACAACATATTTCCTTACAATTAAGATGTGCTGGGGCTGTTCCTAAGCCAATAGGTAATGAAGTGTTAGATCCAGATTTAAAAGTAGGGGATTATTTTAGAGTTGTCGCTGCAGAAGATGCTACACTATTAAATGTTAAATGGTGGAATACGAAAACTGGTGAAGCTATAAAGGAATTAAAGAATCAAAGATTAGATACAGAAGGTTCATTTTGGGAGTGGAATGAAAATATGTCTTATCCACGTCAAGCAGGTATATTAAGTATTCAAGGTGTAGCCTTATTTGAATCAAACAAACCTGTTCAAGTAATGCAGTATAGTTTTTCATCAGGTTATGCAACAAATGATTATTTAGGAGCGACATATTCTCCTCTAATGGTTATTGTACCGCCAATAGAACAATATGTATATGAAACAGTGATGTATACAGTACCATATAGTGAATTGAGAGAAAATTATATAAATATAATAGCGGAAGGTGATGCAAGCGATTCTATTAAGAATGTTGAAATGTTAGAGAAAATATTAATAGGAGTAAATACAAAAAAAGAGTGGGTAAGTACTGATAAATTGATAGAAAAGGATGAAACGTTTATTAGAAATAATATACCTGGTACTAATTATTATTTTTCAAGTTTATCAGTTGAAAATCCTTCATATTATGTAATAAAAGGTAAAACAAAATTTGGAGCAATTGGATATGGTTTTGGAACCAATACTTCTTATGGCTGGCTTGCATCTATGGCATTGATAGAAACTTCAAAAAATGATACATTGCCTCCACAGATTTATCAAGTTTCAGGTTGTGTGCCTAATATAGATACTATTCCTTTAGGTGGTTTGCAGAATAGAGAAAAGCAAAAAGGCAAATATAAATTTTTAACATTTTTGCGGATACAACAAATTATTCTGCATCTGATGAAAAGATTTCAGCTTCTCAGAGTGATTTAGGAATATCATACGCACCAAGATTAATAATTCCAGATGATGCTACAGACGAACAAATGGATTTGTTATACAATTTATCAATTAGCAATTATTATCATTTTATGCCAGCTAAAGCTCCTTCTACTAAATGGGATTCAAGTGAACCTACGAAATATGGTGCTGTAGAAGTTGAAGTTTTTGATATGTATAGAGATGCGCTTGGTTTTGTTGAGTATAGAGATAGAGCTGGTAATGTAACTGTTGATACTTTAATATATATAGCTGATCAATTAAATTTTTATGTAGATAGTCTTAACATAGATTATATTGAGTTTAGTCCAAATAAGATAGTAGATAGTACTTATACAACTAAAATAAAAATAAAAAATGTATCTAAAAAAGAAATTCATATACAGGAATTATTTATATTAGAAAAAGAATCAATGTTTACTCTTAGTAAAGGTGCTGAGGAGCTTCCGCTAACTTTAGGACCAGATGAAGAACATGAAATAGAAATTACATATAAACCAACAAAAGATGATTATACTTCATTTGATAAATTAATAGTATATACAGATTGTTTAGAATTTATTATATCTATGGTAGGTAGTACCAAGAAGCCAAAAATAGAAGTGAATGATATAGATTTTGGAGATATATTAGTCGGTACAAAAACAACAAGGAATGAAAACAATAGTGTTGTATCATTAATGATAACTAATAATGGCACAGCAGATTTACATATTACAGGCTATCATTTTGATCCTCCGCAAGATTCAATTAATGGTCCATTTTTCTATGAACCTTATCCTATATCAGATACAGTATCTTTGGAAACTCCTTGGAGAATAAGACCAGGTTCACAAAAAACAGTAAGATATATTTATTTCCTGCCATCAGAACAAAAAACTTATGAGACAAAATTATATTTTATATCTAATGCAGTTGATTCTATAATTGATCCAAATAGAAAAGACTATGCAGTAATAAAAGGTACTGGTATTCAAGATAATACACATATAGAATATGGAATAGGTGGTAATACTTATTCATTATTGCCGATTTCTCCAAATCCTTTCAATGGAACAGAATTAACAATAAATTATAGTTTAGGGCAGTCTGGAGATGTTAATATAAATATTTATAATACAGCAGGCGAGTTAGTAAAAGAAGTAGTGAATAATTCTGAAACAGCAGGCGAGTATAGCAAGACAGTTAATATATCAGATTTAGTTTCAGGAACATATATAATAACAATGAAGAGCAGAGCATACGAAACTCAACAGCAATTAATGATTGTAAAATAATATTATAGTATTAACAAAGTATAAAATACTTACCCTCTTGTTTAATAATAAGAGGGTATTTTTTTTATATTATATAAAAAAAGTTTAAAAAAATATCAAAAAATTTTTAATTTTTTCGTATATTTAAAAATAGTTTGAATAGTTTTATCTGAAAAATTTTTAATAAAAGAAAACTTAGAATATATACTATGAAATCCTCTAAATTCAATAAATATGTTTGTTACTTTTTAGTGTTAATCTTAGCATGTATTAATACACTTTATGCTGGCAATTATAAAGCTGAAAAAAGTATAGTTACAGCAGAAATGAAATCAAAATTAGAAAGTAAATTGCTTGAGGTACAATTAGGGAATGAATATCTTGTTATTGTTCCACCAAATGATCGTGCTATGGGGACATATTTATGTGAATTGTATGTAGGATCTCGTGAACCGTGTACTATATATATAGAGCAGCCAAAAGGTAAAGGACTTTTAGGAACATTAAATATTACTAAGCCTTATTCTATAGAAAAGTATTTATTATCTCGTGATTTAGAGGTAAGAGGTAAATTAGAAAATCCAGAAAACTTAGCTTTAAGAGTTTGGTCAGATAAACCTATTATGGTCTATTTAGGATCGTATGTTAATACTTCAGGCGAAGGTTATATGGTATTGCCTGTCAATGCTTTAGGAACAAAATATGTACATTGTTCTTGGAAGAGCAATCAGGAAAGTTCTCATGATGATTCTTATCATACTGGATTTGTTGTTGGTGCAACGCAGGATGGTACAAAAGTTCAAGTTAAATTGCGTGGAAAGAACTTAAATGAAAAATCTGGCTGTGTAACTGATGGCAGTTTGCATCCTATTGGAAGTACTTATTTTTTGCAGGATATGGATGCATGGCAGGTAATAAATGTATGGGATGAGATGATAGAAGCAGAGAATACAAGAGGAAAGTGTGATTTTACAGGTACTACAATTAGTGCGAATAAACCTATTGCTGTATTTTCTTATCATGAACGTACTGATATTCCTATTGGCATGAATAATAGGGATAATTTAGTTGAGCAGCTACTGCCTGTAAATATGTGGGGCAAGCAATATATATCATTACAATTACGTTGTAAAAATGCAATACCTAATCCTCAAGGTGAGGCTGATGCTATTGATAAAGATTTGTTAGTAGGTGATTATTTTAGAGTGGTAGCTGTGGAAGACAGTACTGTTTTAGATGTAACGTGGTGGCATTCTGTTACAGGTGAGTTAATAAAAGAATTAAAGAATCAAGTTTTAGATGGTGAAGGTTCTTTTTGGGATTGGAATGAAAATCCTTTATTCCCAAGGAAAGCTGGCGATTTAGGTATTCAAGGTGTGGCTTTGTTTAAAGCTAATAAACCTATACAGGTAATGCAGTATTGTTTTTCTACTGGATATGGTCAAATTGGAGGTAATTTTGATCCTCTTATGGTAATTGTTCCGCCTATAGAACAATATGGTTATGAGACTATTTTACAAACCTCGTCTTATATAGAAATGGCTGAACATTATTTTAATTTAATCGCAAAGGGAAATGCAAATGATGAAAATGATAATTTGGAAAAACTATCATCTATCAATATTTCTGAAAATGGTGGAAGTTATAAACCTGTAGTAGAACATGCACAGTCTTTTTTAAATAATAATATTCCTGGAACAGATTATTATTATATAGGATTAGATGTAAATACTGCATCTACATACGCTGTAAAAAGTAAAACTAAAGTAGCGGGAACTGTATTTGGATTTGGTAAAGTTATTTCTTATGGCTGGCCTGCATCTATGGCATTGGTTGAAACTTCTGAAAGAGATACATTATATCCTCAAATTCGACAAATATCTGGCTGTGTAGATTCCAAAGACAAAGCTAATCTTAATGGTATTCCTGATAGAAAGAATCAGCAAGGTCGTTATAAATTCTTAACATATTATGCTGATACAACAAATTATCCTGCAACAGATAATTTTTCTGATCCACAGGTAGATTTAGGGTTGTCATACGCTCCTCGTTTAGTAATCCCTGACAATTTAACTTTAGAAGAAAAAGAAGTGTTTGAAAATTTTGAAGTTTATAAATATCATTTTTTCAAACCTGTTTCTCCGTCTTCGGATGTGTGGGATGTGACTGGTCCTGTTTATAATGGTGCTGTTGAATTTAATGTTGTTGATATATATAAAGATGCGGTAGGATTTGTTTCTTATAGAGATAGAGCTGGAAATGAAACAATTGATACTATGATTTATATTGCAGATAATATAAAATTTTATAATGATAACGATGAAATAATTAGCACTGTTGATTTTGGAACAGGAAAAGTAGCAGGCAAAACTTATACTTATAAAGTTAAATTAAAAAATATATCTAATAAAGACGTACATATTGAACAGTTATTCTTGACTGGCAGCAATAATAATGTATATTCTATTACAAAAGGTTCTTCTAATAATATAACCTTGGGTCCTCAACAGGAGCATGAATTAGAAATTACATATAAACCAATTTCCGGCAGTTCCGTTGATGATACTCTTAGAATTTATACTGAATGTTTGCAGTTTGCAATTAAAGTAACTGGCAGCAGTGGTATTTCTAAAATTGATGTATCTAATGTTGATTTTGGACAAGTACTTGTAAATAATAAAGTTTATACAAATGCCAGTGGTAATGATGCTGTTATTAGAATAACTAATAATGGTACAGAAGATTTATTAATAACTAATTATCATTTTGAACCTGCACAAAATCCAACAACTGGTCCATTCTTTTTTGAACCAGATCCTGAAATCGGTGCGCCTTCACAATCATCACCTTGGGTGGTAGCTAAGAATGGCGGTACTAAAGATATAAAAGCAATAGCATTTCTTCCTACAACCCGAGATAATTACGAAGTAAAAATTATATTTGAAAGTAATGCTGCTGATGCTTCTTTAGATCCAAACAATAAGAATTATTCTATAATTAAAGGAGAAGGAATACAACCTGGTCCACAGGTAACCAGTCATAATTGGGATGAAGTAAGAGTTAAAACAATTAATAAAGCAAAGGTTAGATTAAAAAATTCTGGTAATACATCATTAACTGTAAAAGAAATTTCTAATAATAAAAATAATTGGGTTAAAGATAATAACGGCAATTTAGTTTCTCCAGATGGTTCTTATAAAGTATTGAATGTTGATAAATATGTTAATAATGTAGTTTATCCAGAAGATGGAAATCAAGAGCCTAAGTATATTGATATTGATGTAGAATTTGAACCTCTTTCTGAATATACACCTTATGGCACAACTCCTATATCGACTTTATTCTATATTAATTTTGATAAAGCAAATGGTATAGAAGATAATTCTGTATATTGTTTATTAGAAGGACATGCTGTTCTTCCAAAAATTGAAGTTAAAGGATATAGTTTTCCTCATACAAAATTAGGTGAAACATGTGAAGAACGCGGTAGAGTTGTTATTCGCAATATAAGTGAAACTGCTAAATTATATATTAAATCTATTGTGCTTGATCCAAACGATCAGGCATCAGATTTTACTATAAGCAATCCAAGATTAGATAGTTATGATGGTTCATATTTAGATATAAACGATTCTATAGAATTTAGAGTAGTATTTAAACCTATGTCATTAAGTCCATTAGAACGAACTGCAAGAGTATTGGTTCAAAATGATGCAGAGGAAGGTCCAGAAGAAGAGCCTATTATTACTACTGAAATTCTATTAAAGGGTAAAGTATTTAATGATGGTTTTGATTATAGTCCTGCTATAGATTATGGGACAGTAACAAGATGTCTTGATACTATTTCTCAATTTGTAGTTGTTAATTTAAATACTGCTAATGGTTTAGAAATTGACAGTGTTGTTGTCGATCCTGATAAATTGTATCCAAATGTATTTGAATTAATGGATAAATCTTTCCCTGTAACAGTCAAACCTGAAGGCAGACAAAATATTCGAATTAGATTTGTTGCTGACAGAACAACCGAAACAGGAGATATTGCAACTACTGTTCTTGTTTATACAAGTGCTGGAATGGCTGTTGTTGATTTAAAAGCTAAAATTGTTGTAATTCCTGTTAGTTTTGCTATGGATACTATTGAAAATAGAAGCGTTGGCGAGAATATTTCTATGCCTTTTAAAATATCAATGCTTACAAGCAATCCATTTTATAAATATGAAAATGCTAAAATAAATCAAGTTGATTTTACTATATCCGTAACGCCATCTCAATTGCGTGTAGTAGGAATAAATGGAAACAATGGATGGAATTTTAGTATAGTTGATGCTGATTATACAAATGGTAAAATAAAAGTAAGTGGTACTGGCAATATATTAAATAAAGATGATATTATTTGTAATCTTCAACTCAAGATTTTAGCTTCTAATTTACAAAAATATCCATTAGAAATTGAAGATATATCATTCGGTGATAGAAGCAGCTGTGTTATTGCAGATGGTACATGCAAAGGACTTATTTCTTATACGAGCTGTGTTGAGGATTTAATAGAAATACGAGTAAATGATGAATCTTTCAATTTAGCTCC
>JAFRQN010000172.1 GCA_017428585.1 Bacteroidota bacterium
CTGGATTGTCTATATGATTTAAATTTACAGCATCTACTGTTTTGCTGTACAAGGAATCATTGTCTATTTTGTATTTATAAATTTGCAGCAGATTAAGCAGAGCGTCTTGATTTTTAAACTTATTGGCAATTTGGTTGTAATAATTTAAAGATTTATTAATATTTTGAAATGCATAAATTTTAGCAAGTCCAATTAAAACCTCTTCTTCAATATAATCATCTATATCATTAGACTTAATAATGCTTTCTAAAGAAAAAATAGAATTTTGCAAATCATTGCTTTCTAAATATGCTTCAGACAATAAAATATAAGCAGGAATAAAATCTCTGTCAATTTCTAAAGCATGAAGAGCAGATTTAATAGTAAAATTATATTTTTTTAACAGGGAATAAGATTTAGCTATTTCATAATGCATTATGCTATTGCTTCCATATTTTAGAGCATCTTGAAAACAAAGAATAGCAGCAGAATTGTGATTTTGCATTTGGCAGACAAGTCCGTCAATAAATAAATCATTTACCTTTGTTTTGCTGTCAGCTGTATCAATATAATTTAATGATTTAAATTGATGTTCCAGCCATTTGTTTTTATTAGAAGTAGTATTCTTAGAAACAGTGCAGGATGCAAGAGAAGCAAGCAGTATTAAAATAGATATTAGAAGAAGGCGGTTTTTAGACATTAAGTATATAAAAAAATAAAATAGCCAAAGAATGGCTATTTTATTTTGTAGAAATTATATTTAAAAATTTAAAATATCTTTATTGTCTTGTTGAAGTTCATCGTTATCGCTTCCGATAGAACTTAAGAAATCATTGTGTTCGAAATTATCTAAGAATTTAAAATCATCAATATCATCATCAACATTTGATATTAGATTATCGCTTAAAGAATCTGAAATATTATTATGTAATTCTTCTATATGATCTTCCTTATTTTTCTTAGAATCTAAGAGGAGCATATTATCTATTAAAATCTCAACAATATGCTTGCGGTTTCCATTCTTATCATCAATTTTGCGAGTTTGCAATTTTCCTTCAATATAAATTCTCGCACCTTTTTTTACTAATTTATGGCAAATCTCAGCTAATCCACGCCATGCCACAATAGAATGCCAGTCAGTATGTTCTTGTAATTCGCCTGAACGATCTTTCCATGAATCGGTTGTTGCTAAAGTAAATGAAACTACAGGAATACCAGTTGGTGTGTGTTTTAATTCTGGATCTTTTCCAACGTTTCCAATTAACATTACTTTATTGAGAGTTCTTGACATTTCTTTTAACCCCAACTTAAAACTTTTAAACTTTTTTTAATTACTTTAAATTAATTATAAAAATCTTCTTCTAATAAAATTAAAATGCAAATATAAAAAGAACTTAGGTAATAAACAAATAATATTTGCTTGTTTCAAAGAATAATTAAAATTTGTTAATAACTTTTAATATTTTCTATAATATGATTGTAGAATTATTTATTGTAATAATTTGTAATGTAAAATCTTTTATTAATTTCTTGTACTTCAAATATTATTTTCTTAAAATAAGCAACCTCTATTTCAATACTATATTTATTATCTGATGAAGAAATAGACTGATTGGTAATTTCATCATTGTTAATATATCGTTTTAGTCTTGAAACATCACCTGTTAAATCATATTTTTCATTCACGGAGTACAAGCTTTTATTGTCTTTAGCCAATAATTCCGTTGCAGCTAAGACATTATTGTTGTTTAATTCGCTTATAAATAAGTTTACAATTCCAATAGGGGAGTTTACAGAGTAATCTGTTGTTATAGTATCTTCTATAATAATTTTTTTCCCTTTTATTACAAATAATTCACAGCCTGATAAATTGTATAAACCAATTATTATTAACACTATAAATAGAAATCTTTTCATATCGTTTTACTCTGTCAAAAAATCAATAATAATATGTATTGCATTATCTAATGAATCATTAGATGCTGTAAATGGATGACTAACTCCTAAAGTGTGATTTGCTTTAGATAATATAACCTTTTTAGAATAATCTTTATTAGACGCTTCAAATAGATTATTGGCAGCTCTTGGAGATACAGTAACGTCATTTTCAGAATGCAAAATTAAATATGGAATATTTAATTTTGAAACCATAGATAATATAGATCTTTCATTATTATAAGTTAATCTATCTTCCAAAAATTTTAAATCTAATTTAATCATTTGATTTGTGTTGGAATCCAGAAATTCTTTGTATCCCATGCTAAACCATTTTTCTTTTTGCTTATCTGTATATATATCAAAATCAAAAATAGAATTAATAGTAACTAATTTCTTAACGTATGGCGTTTTTGAAGCAGCGGCAATGGCTAAACCTCCACCTAAGGAATGTCCTATTAAATATATCTCTTTATTCCATTTGTTTTCTTCATCTTTATTCAAAACACAGCCTTGCATAATAAGGTCTATGAATTGATTTATTTCGCTGATTTCCTGTGTAACAGTATTGGTTCTAAATCTATCCATATCAAAAATACATTTCTCTCGATCAGA
>JAFRQN010000173.1 GCA_017428585.1 Bacteroidota bacterium
ATTTTTTTTAGATTGCATTATAATTATACAATTCTATTATAATGAATTTGAATTTTCTACCATAACTTTCGCTGCAACTATTTCATAACTTTCTGGGCAATCATTAATATAAGCATCGTATGTTTCTGGATCCCAAAATTCAATATGGTCTAATGCACCAAGAATTGTAACTTGAGAATTTATACCAGCAAATTTCAATAGTTCCTTTGGTAAATTAATTCTCTGCTGTTTATCTAATTCAACCTCTTCACAAGTTTGCAGCATAAGTCTTATAAATTTTCTATTACGTTCGTCATATTGATTTAAATCTTTTAATTTTTTTTCTTGTCTTTCTTCCCAAACATTTAATGGATAAACGAAAATACATTTATCAAGACCACGCATTACTACCAAAGTATTTCCTGCATCTTCAGGAATACTCTTACGCATTTTTACAGGTATATTCACCCTGCCTTTGCTGTCTATTGAATATATTTCCTTTCCTTTAAATGAAGCCATTATTTTCAATTAAAAATTAAATTAAAAGATGATGAATTAATCAATTTTACAAATTATCACCCACCTCGTCCCAAATTCTTACACAAAAATACACTTTTTCCCATTTATAACAAAACAATATTTTATTTTTACATAAAAATGTTGAAAAATAACAAAAAGAATAAAAAATGTACTTCAATTTAAAAAGGCAAAAAAAAAGCGAACATAAAATGTTCGCTTTTTTATTTTAAGTTTATTTTAAAGACTTATTCTTCTATTTGCTCTAATAATGCTTCAATCATTTTTTTAGCTGAATAAGTAACAACTGTACCTGGACCAAATATGAAAGCAACACCAGCTTTATATAAGAAGTCATAATCTTGAGGAGGAATAACACCACCTGCAATAACCATAATATCTTCTCTTCCATGTTTTTTAAGTTCTTCTATTAGAGCAGGAATTAAAGTTTTATGACCAGCAGCTAATGAACTTGCACCTACAATATGAACGTCATTTTCAATCGCTTGTTTTGCTGTTTCTTCAGGAGTTTGGAATAATGGTCCAACGTCCACGTCAAATCCTAAATCAGCATAACCAGTAGCAACAACTTTAGCACCACGATCATGTCCATCTTGTCCCATTTTAGCAACAAGAATACGTGGTCTACGACCTTCTATCTTTGCAAATTTATCAGTTAATGCTCTGACTTCATTTATAACGTCCTTATTCTTAAATTCACCACTATAAACGCCACTGATAGTTCTAATAACAGCATTATGTCTACCAGTAACTTTTTCTATAGCGTAACTAATTTCACCTAAAGAAGCACGAGCTTTAGCAGCTTCAACAGCAAGAGCAAGCAAGTTACCTTCACCAGTTTCAGCACATTTAGTGATAGCATTACAGATTTGTTCAACTTTATTGCTATCTCTATTTTCACGTAATTTCTTTAGACGTGCGATTTGAGCTTCACGTACAGCTGAGTTATCAATATCAAGGATATCAAGAGCTTCTTCTTTTTCAAGAACATATTTATTGATACCGATGATTGATTCAGAACCACTGTCAATTCTAGCTTGTTTACGAGCAGCAGCCTCTTCAATACGCATTTTAGGAACACCAGATTCAATAGCCTTAGCCATACCGCCAAGACTTTCAATTTCTTGAATATGTCCCCATGCTTTATCTATTAGTTCTGCTGTTAATTTTTCTACATAATATGAACCGCCCCATGGATCGATTACTTTACATATACCAGTTTCTTCTTGCAAATAAATTTGTGTATTACGAGCAATACGAGCAGAGAAATCTGTTGGTAAAGCAATAGCTTCATCAAGAGCGTTTGTATGCAATGATTGTGTATGACCTAATGCAGCACCCATAGCTTCAATACAAGTTCTTGCAACATTATTGAATGGATCTTGTGCTGTTAAACTCCAGCCAGAAGTTTGACTATGAGTTCTAAGAGCAAGAGATTTTGGATTCTTAGGATTAAACTGTTTAACAATTTTTGCCCAAAGAACACGAGCTGCACGCATTTTTGCTACTTCCATAAAATAGTTCATTCCGATAGCCCAGAAGAACGATAGACGAGGAGCAAAAGCATCAATATCAATACCAGCTTTAATACCAGTACGTATATATTCCAATCCATCTGCCAAAGTATAACCCATTTCTATATCATTAGTAGCACCTGCTTCCTGCATGTGATAACCAGAAATAGAAATACTATTAAATTTAGGCATATTTTTAGAAGTATATTCAAAAATATCTGCAATAATTTTCATTGATATTGCTGGAGGATAAATATATGTATTACGAACCATATATTCCTTCAAAATATCATTTTGAATAGTACCAGAAAGCTGTTCTAACTTAGCACCTTGTTCTAAAGCTGCTACAATATAAAAAGCAAGAACTGGCAATACAGCACCATTCATTGTCATAGAAACAGAGATTCTATCTAATTGTATTTTATTAAATAGAATTTCCATATCAAGAATAGAATCTACAGCAACACCTGCCTTACCTACATCACCAACAACTCTTTCATGATCTGAATCATAGCCACGATGAGTAGCCAAGTCAAAAGCAACAGATAATCCCTGCTGTCCAGCTGCAATATTTCTACGATAGAATGCGTTTGATTCTTCTGCTGTAGAAAAACCTGCATATTGACGTATAGTCCATGGACGAGCAACATACATAGTAGGATAAGGACCTCTTAAATTAGGTGCAATACCTGCAGTAAAATAAGGATGAATATAGTCGGCAATATCTGATTTTGTATAGAGAGGATCTATATCAATGTTTTCCATTGATTTTACAACATCTAATTTTGCCATCTGTTCTGCTTTTTTACGCCAAGCATCTTTATCTGTATTAACACAGTTACATTGACACTGGCTTGGATTAAAATCCATTTCTGCAAAATTTGGAAAATTCATTATCTTTCCTTGTGTATACTATTGTTAAAATAATTTTTATTTGTTTGTTATTTTCTATTTTAAATTATAATACTATTTTATATCCCATAACTAAATAAAAAGAATTAGGTGAATCAGTAATAATTCTTTCAGAATTAATTTTACTTATCTTACCAAATCCATGTTCATATATTAAACCTAAACGTATTTTCTTAAATTGATAATTTAAATTAATTACACCATTCATAGTTAATCGTCTTACTGCATTAGGCGCTGTATCAGAATCACGTATTGATAAATTCGTTCCAACATTACCAATTAAACATTTTTGATGCTTATTAGAAGAACTAATAGTCAACATTAGAGGAATTTTATGAAATTCTGCATCAAAAACACCCGCGTAATTACGTTCTAAACCAGTTGTAAATCCAAAATTATTTTCACCAAATACTTCTATTAAGAAAGCAGTCTGTGCTGTTCCATCTATAGTAGAAGTTGTATTGACGCCATAATAATTATTATAATCAACTCGTTTATATGAGAACGATGTTAATCCAGCAGATGCACATGGAATATATGCTACTTCTACTGCAAGTAATTTATCAAAAACTCCAACTAATAATACTAATGCAATTATTATTTTATTTAGTTTAGTCATATTATAATACTATTATAATAATCTTTATTCTGTATAAATTTTATTTACATCTGTTTAATAATACATTTATGCTGTAAATACTTTTATTCCTGCTTCAAAAATCATCTAAGAAACTTAGAATAGTAATTTCACAGCAAAAAATACATCATTATTTCACTACATAACACCTATAGATTTCATTAGGTTAAATAATGTTTCATATACATTAGATTTAACATGAATGAACTCATCAACACCTGCTTCTTTGAATGCATCAACATAATCTGCAGGCAAACCAGCAAGTATAAGCTTAACATTTGGTTTTTGCTTCTTTAATTCAGCTGCAAATCCAGGAACTACTTCAGGATAAATATCATCAGTAGAACATATAACCACTGCTGGAGCTGTTATATTATTAATATCAGCAATACCTTCATCTACAGTCATATAGCCAGCACCTTGTACAATTTCAAAGCCTGCTACAGCAAAGAAATCTGTAGAGAAATCTGCTCTTGCTTTATATTGCTTTAACGTTCCAAAGTTAGCAAAGTATAATTGAGGAGCCTTGCCAGTCTTTTTCTTATATTCTGAAACATGATTTCTTAAACCTTCAAAGAGAGTACCTGATCTATAGCTTGGCAAAGCTGCAATATCGTTCTTTTCCTTTTCTTTAGCTGCCCAAAGATCAACAATATGACCACCTTCCATAAATGCATTTATAGCAAGTTCAACTGCAGACTTAGTGCAACAATTTAATTTATCATATATTGCCTTTGCATCAATATTCTTTTTACGTGCTAAAGCTGCATCTTCAAATTTATTTACTTCTTCTACATTATCAGGAACTACATCAATAGGTTTTTCATTTAAGTTTGGATATTTATTTGTTCCAAGCATTACTTCCTTACGTGTAGAAATATTTTTATTTCGTTTTGCAACTACTTCAGCTACTGATTTTTGCACCATTCCTGATTTCAATGCTTCAAGCATACCACCGTTTTTTTCTATCTCACGGAACATTTCCCAAATTTTACCTACAAATTGATCTGTTAATGTCTCAATATAATATGAACCACCTGCAGGATCAATAGTATCAGTCATGTGAGCTTCATCCTTTAATATAGCTTGTACATTACGTGCTATACGTCTTGAGAAATCAGAAGGCATTCCAAGTGTCTCATCAAAAGGACTTAAAGTTATACTGTTTGCACCTGCCATAACTGCTGAAAATCCTTCTGTTGTAATTCGAAGCATATTTACATGAGCATCAAAAATAGATTTATCAACTTTTGAAGTAAATGCATGGATTACCATTTTTTGAGCTTCTGGAGAACCGCCAAATTCTTTAATAATTTTTGCCCATACTACTCTTGCAGCACGCATTTTTGCTATTTCTATGAAGAATTTAACACCTACACCAAAATTAAAGTGAATATTTTTTGCTATATCTTCAATATCACAGCCTTTGTTTAACAACTCTTTAATATAATAAACAGCAGTTGCTATAGAATAAGCTACTTCTTGAGTAGCACTGCTGCCTGCATTGTTATATGTTGTACCATCAATAGAAATAACACTCATTTTATCAGCTTTTAGCTGTTTTTGCATTTCTATTAACGCTTGCATTTCACTTAAAGCAATTTTTGGAGAAACGTTTTCCCATTCTCCAGCTCTTACCATAGAAGTTAGGAAATCAAATCCAAAATTAACTTTTACATCAGCTATATTAATATTATGTTTACGGCAGTATGCACAGAATAATGATGCAACTTCAAAAGAATAACTAACAGGACAAGTAGGAAGGAAATAAATAGATATTGCTGTTAAATCAATACCTTTAAATGCTTCTTCTAAATCCTGTAAATCACCAATATGCAATGAATGGCAAACACAACCAGCATTTCTTTCTTCACAAACATCTTTAAACATTGGACGACATTCGCAAATTTGTATACTAACTGCATCTTGTCCACATTGTAAATCTGCTAATAATGCTTTATTAAAATCTTTTGGAAGTGGATAATTAATAGTTTGAGCAACATCCCAGCTGTTAGATTTATAACCTGCACTATATATACCACGGTTATAAGGGAATTCTCCTGGTAAGGAATTTGCCAAATATGGGATTTTATCTCTATCAGATACGTTATAAATAGGCTGTAAATTTACATCTTCGTATGTAGATGTAATAAGTTTTTTTTCAAATGGAGCACCTTTTAAGGCAGCAATAGCTGCTTCTTTCCATTCTTCATAAGTCGGTATATTAAATTCCGACAATAACTCTTTTTGATTAACCATAGCTTTGTTTGTTTATTTTTTTATTTAAAAAATATACTATATTTATCTTTTTCAATTATATAATTACTAACTACAATTATTTCAGACACTTATATAAACAATTTATATAAAAAATAAATACTTCATACAAAATATTTAAAATAAAAAAATTATAATTATATTAATATACAAATATACAAAGAAATAATTTAAATTAATATATTAATATAACAAATATAATACTTTTTTAACTAACAAACATAAAAGGAATATATTATAAAATACTTTATACAGAAATGAAAATAAAAATAGTCAATAATAAATAAGCAATTTTTTATTATTGACTATAAAATACTATATATTATTGAATTAATAATCTTGTACTGCATTAAAATATTCTTTAAGTGTTTTTTCTGTATCAGATAATTCTTCCTTATGAGATAAAATTTCTGCAATATCAGGAATTTTACTTTCTGGATTATCTTTTACATTAACATTCGGCTGGTCATTTGTGTTTTTAGCTTCAATTACAGGAACATTATCTATAATTTTTTTTTTCTGAATATCCAACAATTCAACAGGTGATTGAATTGGTTCAATTTTTGAAGAAAAATTATTATTTCTAATTTCTTCTATTAATGTTTTTATTTCTAATGATTTATCAAGCGATGCCATTTGAACTAAAGCTAATTCAAATTTTATTTGAGGCTGAGTTGAAAATCTTAAACTTGCTTCTGTTTGGTTTATTATTTGGATATATCTTAATATATCTGCCTTGGTTGTCAATTTAGCACTTTCAAGATATTTTTGTTTATACAAATCAGAAGTATTTATTAATTTTACATCATTGGTAACAATTACAGTCAATAAGTTTCTTAGATGTTCCAATAATCCATTTAATGTTTCCTGTAAATCATAGCCTTTTGTTGTAATCTCACCTGCAATATCAAAAGCTTCTTTTACATTATTGTTTATAATACAGTCGCTCACACGGAAGAAAAAATCATCATCTATTAAATGCAGCACATCTTTCATGTGTTGAAAATCAATATTACTGCCGCAGAAAGCAACAACTTGATCATATATACTCTGACTGTCGCGCATTGATCCATCAGCTTTTTTAGCTATTTGAAGAAGTGATTTTTCGTCAATTTTAACACCATCATCATTCGATATTTTTCTTAATTGCTCAATAATGCTGTTTAATTCCATACGTTTAAAATCAAAACGCTGACATCTGCTAATGATAGTAGCAGGAACTTTATGAGATTCTGTTGTAGCAAATACAAACATTAAATGAGCTGGAGGCTCTTCTAATATTTTTAATAGAGCATTAAAAGCATTCGTAGAAAGCATGTGGACTTCATCGATGATATACATCTTATATTTTCCTGTTGTAGGAAGATATTTAGCATTTTCACGCAAATTTCTAATGTCGTCTACGCCAGTATTAGATGCACCATCAATTTCAATTATATCAAGAGAATTTCCATCAATTACACTGCGGCAGTTCGCACATTCATTACAAGGTTCTCCATTTGGCAGTAAATTCAAACAATTTACAGCTCGTGCTATTATTCTTGCTGTAGTAGTCTTGCCTACACCACGCGGCCCGCAGAATAAAAATGCATGATGCAGTCTATTATTTAGTAAAGCATTACGCAGTGTATTGGTTACATGTTCTTGACCAACAACATCAGAAAAACGCAACGGACGCCATTTACGTGCGGTTACAATAAAATCTTTTTGGTTTTGTTCTATATTTTCTGCCATCTATAAATACTTTTTTATATTGTTCTTTATGAATTATACAAAAATACATAAAATTAATTG
>JAFRQN010000025.1 GCA_017428585.1 Bacteroidota bacterium
TTCCATATTATTGAATAAAAATAACAACAAAAATATACAAACAAATATTTTATTTGGAAATTAAGTTTTTTATTCTTAAATTTGTAGTTCATAAATATTCTTATAAGCATTCGGATAGATGGTATTTTTCAAAGATATTGGACGTATAAGAATATAGATAAATATAAATAAACAACGGAAATTATTTTAATTAGGAGAAATAAATACATGTCAAAGAGATGCGAATTAACAGGGGTTGGACCAGTATATGGTAATTCAGTATCACACGCAAATAATAGAACAAGAAGACGTTTCTTGCCTAACTTGCACAAGAAAAAAATTTGGATCCCTGAAGAAGAACGTTTTGTAGTAATAAAAGCAACAGCAAGAGCTTTTAGAACCTTAGATAAAAAAGGTTATGCTGCTATGATGAAAGAAATGAAAAGTTATTAATCTTTTTAAATCAAAAAATTATAAAAAAGGTAACTAAAAGAAGTTACCTTTTTTATTAGATAAAACAATGAATTCTTATTTCTTAGATATAACAGGAAATTATTTTTTCCTAATTTTATTATGCATTATAAGCATTGCCTTTTCTATTTTTTCATATTATAAGACCAATCCAGCAATAGAAAAAGCGCCAAAAATAGCATTAATTACATTACGCAGCATTGCGTTGTGTTTAATCATATTTGCATTATTTGAACCGATTTTTACATCAATCAGTACATATAATAAATCGGCTCAACTGGCTGTATTGTTAGATGACTCCCAGTCTTTATCTATTAAAACAAATAATAATACTCCTAAACAATATAAAGAATTACTATCTAATATAGATTTTTCAAAATTAGATACTAATGTAAAATTCTATAAATTTTCTGAAGAAACATTTTTAATCAATAATTTTAATTTTGACTCTCTTTCGCTAAAAGGACAGACAACAAATATATCTCAAGCATTATATTCTATTACTAAAGATGCAGAACAAGATAATACAAAAGCAATTTTATTAATAACAGATGGCGCTTTTAACAGCGGAACAAATCCTATTTTTGATGCTGAATATTTTGCCAATCCTATTTATACTATAGGAATAGGTGATACAAATGATGCAAAAGATATAGCTCTAATATCACTAATCACCAACAAAATAGCATATATTGACAACACTATTCCTGTAAATATTAATTTTAATTCAAACGGTTTTAACGAAAACGTCAAAATAACTTTATATGACAATAATAACAAAATAGCAGAAAAAAATATTGTACTTTCAGATGATCATGTAAATTATACAGCTAACTTTGAATTTACTCCTAAGACAGAAGGCGTACACAAAATAACTGCTAAAATAACAGAATTAAAAGACGAAATTACAACAAAAAACAATATAATATCAGAATTTGTAAAAGTTCTTAAAAATAAAAGAGTTATATCATTATTTGCTGGCGCTTCCAATCCAGACTTAGCTTTCATAAAAAGAACTTTATTGGAAGAAACAGGCATAGAAATCAATGAGTTTGTACAGAAACAAGGAAGCGAATTTTATAATAATCCAACTGCTCAAAAAATATCAGAAACAGATATATTTATTTTAATAGGATTCCCTGCAGCTTCTACTCCTAATCAAATTCTTGAACTCATTAATAAAGAACTAAATACAGGCAAACCTATTTTCTTTATTGCAGGACTTTCTACAGATTACAATAAATTGAAAACAATACAGGATCATTTGCCGTTTACAGTTCTTTCATCAAAACCGAGAGAATTTTCTGTAATTCCAAATATTAATGTTAAATCTCTTTCTAATCCATTATTAAGAGTAACAGGCACAGATGACGATATAGAATTATGGAATAATTTGCCGCCATTATTTAAAACAGAAACTTTTGTAAAAACTAAAGCTGGCAGTGAGATTGTATCTACAATGAAAGTTAATAATGTTGCACTTAGTGATCCACTTATTATTACAAGAGAAACACAAAATAAAAAGTCAGTTGCAATAATGGGTTATGGTCTATATCGTTGGAAACTGCAAGGATATGCTAATGAAAAAGCAAAAGGAATGCAGGTTCCAGATTTATTTGCAACATTAATAAATAATTCTTTTAAATGGCTTTCAGTATATGAAAAGAATAAAACTATAAACGTACATACAACTAAACAACAATATAATCAATCAGAAAAAATAGAATTTTTTGCTGAAATATATGACAATGCTTTTGTTCCTATAGAAAATGCAGAAGTTAATATAAATGTAAAATCAAATAGCGAAACCAGAAATTTGATACTTACTTCTATTGGCAATGGAAGATATTATGGAGAATTAGAAGGACTTAGAAAAGGAGATTATGCGTTTGACGCTGTTGCAGCAGCAGGAAGCCGAAAACTTGGAAGTGATAATGGACGTTTTATTGTAGATGAATTGTCCATAGAATTCCAAAATCTAAAACAAAATACTGCGTTGCTAAAAGATATAGCAAAACGAACTAATGGAAAATTCTATAATATTAATAATAAGCAAGAAATTAAATCAATAATAGATGATATTATCAATAACAGCAATTTTAAAACTAAACCTATAACTTTAAGAAATGACTTCCAATTATGGAATTGGATTTGGTTATTGTTAATATCAATAGCATGTTTTGCTGCTGAATGGTTTATCAGAAAACGCAAAGGATTACTATAATCTATTTTTTCATTATAATACTTATAAAATGCATTGGTTATATTTGTTTATAGCTGCTATTTTTGAAATGGGCTGGCCATTAGGTTTTAAGTTATCGAATGAATCACCTAATAAAGTATTATGGGTTACACTCGCATTTATTTCTATGGCTGTCAGCGGAATATTTCTTTGGCTGGCTCAAAAAGAAATTCCTATTAGTACCGCTTATATAATTTGGACGGGAATAGGTGCAGTTGGTACATTTATCATTGGAATACTTTTTTTTAATGATTCTGCCAATTTCTTAAGAATATTTTTTGCATTTTTAATTCTTGTAGGAATAATAGGATTGGAAACTATTGGATCAAAATAATAACTAACACTTTAATAATATAAAAATTACTATGAATTCACCAGAAAATAACGATTTATTCAATATATTGGATGTAACTGACCAAGTTATGAAACAGAACGGTGTATCAAAAAATCTTAAAAGAGCTGTATTTAATAATACAGAAATTGAAAAACCAACATATAAAAAAGTTTTTATATTAGTTTTTGATACATTATTCAATACACAACAGGAAGAATTTATTGAATTTGCTGCAAAAGAAAATAATTTTATAGGTCCTACAGGCAGGTTTGGCGATCTTGATGTTCATCCTTTATCAAAAGAATGGGATTTATATATTAATTACAGCCCATTAGCTTTAACAAGAAAATTAAAAACATTATTAAACAAGTTCAATAACAATACCTTGTATTTATCATTCAAAGATTTTTAAAATAATATCTAATAAAATTGGACAATCCCAATTTTATTAGATATTTATATATTATTTACTCTTTATAATAACTTTGCTTCTTCCATTCCCCTGTTTTTTTAAACATATCTGTGTACTTATTCTTTCTTTTATAATATCTAAATGAGAAATAATGCCTATTTTACGGTCTCTGCTTAATTCGTTTAATGTTGCAAGCACATCCTCTAAAGTTGCACCGTCCAAACTGCCAAATCCTTCATCTATAAACATAATATCTATTGGCAGCTTTCGTGTTATTATAGAAGTCAATCCTAAAGCTAATCCTAAAGATACAATAAAAGTTTCACCACCTGACAAACCTTCAATAGGTCTTACTTGATTAGCCATTTCCTTGTCAATAATATTAAAAGTTATATAATTCGCAGAATTTGTTTTATTAATATTTTTTTGTATTTCATATCTTGAAGATAAGTCATTAAGCTTTTTATTTGCATTTTTAATTAATATATCAAGCATACATTCCTGAACCAATTTCTTAAAAAAAGAAACGTCGGTTTTATTTCCTCCAAGATAGCCATTAAGAATACTTAAATATTTAAAATCTTTTTCAATTTTTTCTAATTTAGTTAATGTTTCAGTATATTCTTTATTCTTTAATTCGTGTACTTTTATTTTATCATGTAATTCTAATATTTTTTTTGTCAGTTCTTTATTGCTGTCATTCAACTTATCAAGTTCATTATTAAGCGATTCTTCTGTTTGATTTTCCAACGGCTTATTTTTATCATTATTATGATTTTCTATATCAATTCTTTTTTGGTCATACCTCCCCTTAACATTATTAAATTCAGAATTATACTTATGAATTTTATTATTGTTTTCTTGTACCCATACATCATCATATTTATTCTCTATTTCATTTAATGTATTAATATCCAAAGAAAAAGAAGGGTGCTCTTTATTATAATTATTTATAGAATTTATTAATTTTTCATTTATATCATTTAATTCAGATTTATTTTTTTCAATTCTATTCACCGCAGCTGACAATTCACCTTCAA
>JAFRQN010000174.1 GCA_017428585.1 Bacteroidota bacterium
AGCAGTTCCTTTATTACGTCCTACAGCTCCAATTGTTGGAACAGGAATGGAAGCTCGTATAGCAAAAGATGCAAGAGCTATTATTACAGCAGAACATGATGGTATTGTAGATTATGTTTCTTCGACTAAAATAGTTGTAACTTATGATGACGATCGTACAGAAGAAGAAAAAATAACTGATTTCACATTCCAAGCAACTCGTGAATATGAACTATCAAAATTTCTTGGTACAAATCAAGATACATGTATAAATCAACGTCCTATTGTTCGTGAAGGACAGCGTATTATCAAAGGTCAACCACTTATAGACAACTCATCTACAGATAAAGGTGAGTTAGCACTTGGACGTAATATTTTTGTTGCTTTTATGCCTTGGCGTGGTTATAACTTTGAAGATGCAATTATAATTTCTGAACAATTAGTTGCTCGTGATGTATTTACATCAGTACATATAGAAACATTTACATTACAAGTTAGAGATACAAAACGCGGACAAGAAGAATTTACACGAGAACTTCCTAATGTTTCAGATGAAACAACAAGAAATTTAGATGAATTTGGTATTATTCGTGTAGGTGCAAAAGTACAGGAAGGTGATATACTTATTGGTAAAATAACTCCTAAATCTGAAACAGATCCAACTCCAGAAGAAAAATTATTAAGAGCAATCTTTGGTGAGAAAGCTGGAGATGTTAAAGATGTTTCTCTCAAAGCTACTCCAGGCATAAAAGGTGTTATTATCAATACAAAACTTTTCACACGTCGTGCATTAGATAGCGCAGAAAAAGAAACTAAAGCAGAAGAAAAGAAAAAACAAGAACAAATACAAAAAGAAGAACAAGTAGTTTTAAACAATTTAAGAAATGAATTTATAGAACGCTTCTCTAATTTATTAGACAATGAAGTTTCACATGGTATAAAATTAATTAACGATGTTATACTATTTAAGAGTGGTATAACAATGACCAAAGAACGCATATTAAAGAAATACGAATCTGGTGAATTAAATATAGATTATTTACCTATAAAAGCAACTTATTGCTCCAATCCAGAAAAGAATGAATTAATCAATAAAATGATTGCTAAATTCCAGTATCACTATAATGATACAAAAGCGGAATATAAAGCAAGAGTAAATAGAGTTTCTATTGAGAATGAATTGCAGCCTGGAATATTACAAATGGCTAAAGTATATTTAGCAAAGAAACGTAAATTACAGGTCGGAGATAAAATGGCAGGTCGTCATGGTAATAAAGGTATTGTATCTAAAATTGTTCATAGAGAAGATATGCCATTTATGCCAGATGGTACTCCTGTAGAAATTATCCTTAATCCTTTAGGCGTTCCTTCACGTATGAACTTAGGACAATTATATGAAACTGCTTTAGGTTGGGCTGGAAAGAAATTAGGTGTACATTTTGCTACTCCTATTTTCGATGGTGCAACTTGGCAACAGGTAAGTGATTTCTTAGACAAAGCAGGACTTCCTGTAGATGGTAAAACATTATTATACGATGGCCGTACAGGTGAATTATTTGATGAAAAAGTAACTGTTGGTATTATTTATATGTTAAAATTATCTCACTTAGTTGAAGATAAAATACATGCTCGTTCAATAGGTCCTTATTCATTAATTACACAACAACCTTTAGGAGGAAAAGCTCAATTTGGTGGTCAGAGATTAGGAGAAATGGAAGTTTGGGCATTAGAGGCATACGGTGCATCTCATATATTAAAAGAAATGATTACTCAAAAATCAGACGATGTTCAAGGAAGAGCAAAGATGTATGAAGCAATAGTAAAGGGTGAAAATATGCCGATTTCTAATATTCCTGAATCATTTAATGTGCTTGTTCGTGAATTACAAGGACTTTGTTTAGATTTAATAATTGAATAAATATTAGTTAATAAATAATAAAAAAAACTCTCATTTATGAGAGTTTTTTTTTATTAATTTTTTATTTTGCTAATGCCATATTCAATAGTTTATAAACTAATCTAGCTGCTAAAATATTAGGATGAGATAATCCATCCATTGGAGATAATTCAACAACATCAAATCCTACTATTTTTTTACCTTTTTGTCGTATAATTCTAAAAATATCTAAAGCATCATTATAATTAAATCCATCTGGTTCTGGAGTACCTGTTGCAGGCATAATTGCAGGATCAAAGAAATCAAGATCAAAGGTAATATAAATTTCATTTGATAATGTATCTACCAATTTATACATCCAATCCGTTCCATAACTACCTCTTTTTATCGCAGAAGCATAAAATGTATTTACTTTCTGTTCTTTTATAAAAATGGATTCTTCTATACATTGTGCCCTGATACCAACCTGTGTTAGTTTTTTAGGATCTAAAAATTCACAAACACGTGCTGCAAAACACGCATGAGAATATTTGTTATTTTGATATATATCTCTTAAATCTGAATGAGCATCAAAATGTAACACTGATAAATTATTATATTTATTAAAATGAGCCAATATAGGAGCAGTTGAAATAGTGTGCTCTCCTCCCAGAGTAACAACAAATTTATCATCTTTTAATAATTCACCTGTACATTGTGCAACCTTATCAATCATTTTTTTATCGTAACATCCATTTAAATCTATAGGATATAATGTAGCAATTCCCTCTGAAAAACATAGCTCATTATCAAATTCATCATCATAAAATTCAACATAAGCACTGGCTTTAATTATTTCTTTTGGACCATTTATAGTACCTTCACCATAACTAACAGTATGTTCGTATGGCACAGATTGAATAACAATTTTTGAATCATTATAATTTGAGTACTTTTCTTCTATTGCCAAAAAATTATTATCTTCATTAAAAGTTTTCATATTCTATTATAATAGAAAAAAATTAAAGAATTTATATATAAATAAAAAGCAATGGTATTTGAATAAATCAAATACCATTACGTAAAATTGCTTTTAGTTATAATATTTATTATTTTATAACATTCAACGTTGTATTATATACTTTATCTTTAGACATTACTTGTAAATAATATATACCAGCACCAAATCTTCTTACATCTAATGGACAAGTCTCAAACTCGCCATTCATATCAATATCATAAACTTTATTTCCTAATGCATCATAAATAACTATTGTAGGATTAACAAGTAAAATATCAAAATTCAAAGAAACATCTCCTATTGCAGGATTTGGTGTAATTATAACATTATTATTATAATCTTTTACACTAATACCGCCCTCAACTGAGGTATTAAAAATTCTAATATCATCTATTAAACTAGTGAAAAATCCATTATTAGAATTAGCAAAAGCCACAAATCTTATTTTCATATTACTGTATCCATTACTTCCTGCATATTTATCAAGATGTATATAATCTCTCTGCCATTTCCAACCTTTTGGGAAGGTAGAAATTTTACTATATTCTTTTGCTGTAGTCCAAGTTGCACCACCATCATAACTTAATTCAACTTTCAAAGAACCACTTGTTGATTTTGAACTAAATATATAATGATAATAAGAAAGAACAGGATATGTTGCATTAATAGCAATTACAGGAGAAACTAAGGTAGATGTGCTATGTAAAGTTTTATATGCATTTGTTACATATTCAATACCTGTAGTCCAACATTTACCCGTACCAGTGGTATGATCGCCAGCTGGTCTTAATGCAGCCTCAGGATCACTTATAAAAATTTGTTTAGGCACTTGATTAGCCCAGCCTCTTTCAGTATTATTTTCTTTTTCTACTACCCAATTTGCAACAGTTTCACAATTATTTTCATAAACCTTATCATATCCAACGAAAACAATATAATCTTCTCTTGAATTAATAAGTTCTTCGGTATAAGGATTTTTCATGGAGAAATAATAATAATAACGTGTTGGTTTATCAGGTGTTGGAAGTTCTCCAACAAAATTATTACCATCTTGATTTAATAATATTGTTTTTACTTCACTATCCCAATTAGTATAATAATTAACATATACTTCACTAATTTGAGTAGGCACATACATTTCATCTATTGTAGCCGTAATAGTTGTTGATGATAATGTAGTATTATCATTTGGCTGTTGATGATTAAAACGTGTCTGAGCCAATAAATTAAAACCTATATTATGTTTATTAAATGCATCTAAAATGTCATCAAAATATTCAAATTCTCCAAGTCCTTGATCTGATGCTTTTACAAGAGCTTCGAACCAATTTGCAAAAGCAGTTTCCACTGTATACGCATCAGGAGTTTCTCGTCTTGCAAAATGGAAAAAGTATTCTGCTTCTTCTAATCCTATATTTTTACGCAAATCCCATAATGCACCTGATAAAATTTGACCGTCATTGTGAGATTCATGTATTAAAAAATTAGGATACTTACAATTATTATCAACTGTTCTTATTAAATTAAATGATTTTAAATAGTTTTCATATCCAGGTGCAACAACATTCTTAAAAATATTTGGTTCATCAAGCATAAAAGCAGCAGTTATGTCTGCAGTAGCTTCATTACAAGTAGAACTAATCATTCTACCATTTACACCCCAATCACGATATAATACATAATTAACAGAGTGACCATATTCATGATATAATACCGACGGCAAACGTCCCACAAAAACTTTATTATGATTAGCAGAATAAAAAGAAATACTTTTATCACCACTAGAAAACGCATTAAATGTAACACCACTCATTTTATCACGATCTGCTCCTGATAACAATTCAACTATGCAAGGGAAACCTGTTAAATAAGCATTAAAAGAACCATCTAAACTTGTAATATAATCATGAACTTTATTTGTATGATAATATAGTGTTCTTACAACCTCATCATAATTCTCAGTAGCCCCCTGCATATTAATTCCTTCATCTGTTACACTACCATTGTATTTATATTCTTCTTTAACAACACCTGTTTTGGACAAATCTTTTGTTGTATACATTTTTGCATACTTTCCATCTAATTTAGTAGAATAAGCTGTTCCTACTGAATTAGCAGGAAGATCTAAATTCCCTTTTTTATCACTTGTATATATATTACCATTTACAATAACTTTTACATTAGCTATAGCTTCATTTTGTAAAGGTTCATTAGGATTATTACCATAAACATCTCCTCTTATTTGAGAATTATTAACATTATTTATACGTTGTAAAAGAGCACCTGTATTTATATCAACTAATGCAGTATAAAATTCATTGATATTTGTTATTTCATATTCATAAGCAAGACGATAAGTATAAACACCATCCAATAAATAAGGAACAATTACTGCTTTGCCATTATTTAATTGTTCAAAGGAATATGTTTCAATAGGCTTATCAAAACCTATAGATAAAGCTTTTTGTGCTTCTAAAGTACTAATAGCAGGTTTTGTATTTTGTAAGACTATATCATCAAAATATACCGCCTTAAAAGTTTGAATATTGCCATTTTTCGCAATAGTAAATCGAACGCCTGCATTTTTTACTGAAAAACCGTCATAAACTTGTTCAAAAAGCACATACCATCTATTGCCAGTAAACTCAGCACGTTTTAGAACTAAATCATTTAAATTAATATTCAATTTATTATTATTGGCATTTAGAAAATCAC
>JAFRQN010000175.1 GCA_017428585.1 Bacteroidota bacterium
AAATAATTTTTATAAATAATTTCCTATGCATCTTATTTGTCTCCAATTTAAATTGACAATTCAATTATATACATTATAAACTTTTTATAATAATTAAAATATATTAAAAATAAGAGTAGATAAATAACTGCTCTTTTTCGATATATCAACTAAATTTTATTTCTTTATAAAATTAAAAATACTATCTTTTATTTTTATTGAATATGTGCCTGTAGATAGATTTTCAATATTAATCTCGTTGGTATTATTTATACCCTTTATAATCATTTTTCCACTCATATCATATATTTTATATTCTTCACCTAATAAATTGATGTTATTTATATGAAGAATATTTGATGCAGGATTAGGATAAACTGATAAATTATAATCTTCTTTTATACTTTCATTAGATGAATTCTTTATACTTATTTCATCTATCCATAAGGCATTACCATTAGAACCAGGAATACCGCCAATTCTCATTATAAAGTTTTCTTTTGTATATTCTAATAAATTTATTTGAACCTGTTTATATTCATCTGATGCTGGTACATATATTTTTTCTAAGTCATCCAACACACCAGTTTCTTTGCAAAATATCTCTGATATTCTTTGCCAGGTTTTCCCCCAATCTTTTGAAATATCTACTACTATTCTTGATGGACTGCCATACCGCATACCATCACAATACGCATAATAATATGTTAATACCTTATTTGGATTATCTTGACAATTAATTTCTCCAAACATGATATATCCTGGTTTATATGATAAATTATATATATTATCTAAAATGAATAAAACAGCAGAGTTTGTATTTTTAGCTCCGCCAGAGCATTTATCAATTGTAAAATAAGGATTTAGAGAATTATCTAAAACCACATGAGCTGGAAGAAAACCTGTTGTAGAAGATGTATTTGAATCTTCAAAAGTTAACTCTGTTTCACTAAATGAAGTATCTTTTAATACTATTTTAGAAGTTGTAGTTGTATTATCTAATAGTTGAAAATCATTACTGTAAACATCAGAAATAGAAAAATAAGCAGTATAAATAGAAGAAGTATTAAATTCAGATTGAGTTATTTCCGGCAATTCAAATATAATAGAATCACCCTTGTTCAGCGTTCCTGAATATGTATCTCTTTTGACTGCAATAGTATCATATATTTCTGTTATATATCCTTTTTCATAAACGTTATAATCTTCATCATAAAGATTAAAAATTGTTTTTGGTTTTTCTATTGTATATGTAATATCAAATTTTGTTATCGGCACAACGGAATTATTTGATACTTTAACTTTTGGATGTATAGTTTCAAACTTAAGAGTTTTATGATATTCTGTTATATCATCAACTTTTAACTCTGATTTAATAACTTCTACAGCTGCTTTATGACCTGTATATATATTAGATTTGCTTTCTGAAATGAATGCAGCTACCTCTAAATTTTCAAGATCAAGTGGAACGTCTTTTATAGAATCTGGAAGAGTTACAGTATATTTCCTATATCCATAATCTCCTTTTATAGTATTAGTTATAGTATCACCCCAAACACCACTATCTGATATTATTTTTCTTAAAATATGCATGTGTCGGTATTGATTACTATTTATTGAAAAATCGGGATTATATTTTTCACCACATAATTGATAAGTTATTATTTCATTCTGCAGCAGCATGACTGTTAAATAATTTTCAGCACCAAGGTAATCATCCGTATAATAATACTCTACTTCCACAGTAAGTTTACGTTTATAATAATCAATTCTTGGTCTTACATAAACATTTACAATAGATGGTTGATTCATAATATTTACAGCTGTACTATCCCATTTATCACGACTCAATACCCAAGGGTCTGTAGATCTATTTACAGAACCCAAAGGTAAAGCGGCAATATATGATGGAGTAATCTCATATAATCCAGAACTGTCAAGAATAATATTACCTTCATCAGTTTTTAAATTATAATATTTTTTATAATCACTAAAATTACCACAGTGAATATTTACAGATATAAAATTATCTGGATATTGCTCTGCAATAGTATTTGCTATTCTATCCCCATCAGCACAATAAATCCCTGAACAGCTTGTAAATTTTTCTAAAACTACAGTACGCTTTTGAACTTCTGTACTTACCCATTTAGGTGTTTGTGCAGAAAGCGTTCCAATATAAATAAATAATGCTAATATAATATACAGGAAATGTGTGTGTTTCATAATTAAACCAAATAAATATTATTTCTTTATAAAATTAAAAATACTATCTTTTATTTTTAATGAATAAGAACCTGTAGATAGAGTTTCAATATTAATTGTTTTAGTATTATTAATATCTTTTATAATCAGTTTCCCACTAATATCATATATTTCATATTCTGCACCTAATAAATTGTCGTTATTTATATGAAGAATATTTGATGCAGGATTTGGATAAATTGATAATTTTGTATTTTCAACTATACTTTCTTCAGGTGCATTCTTTATACTTATTTCATCTATCCAT
>JAFRQN010000176.1 GCA_017428585.1 Bacteroidota bacterium
CAAATACATCAATTGATATATTAAATGAACGATATAATCCTAATATTTTAAGAGATATTGATAATCAATATTATATAATTTTAACAACTCATAAAAATATAGTAGATAGTATTAATAATAACAAATTAGAAAATCTTAGAAATACATATAATACCATTCATGAATTCCAAGCTAATATAATTGATGATTTTCCTGAAAAGATATATCCAAATGAAGCAACTCTAAAATTAGCAGTTGGAGCTCAAGTTATGTTTATAAAAAATGATCCCTCTTTCGAAAAATTATATTATAATGGTAAAATTGGTATAATAAAAAAAATAGAGGATATGAAAATATATGTAGAATGCGATGAAGATATAAAACGAACAATAGTTGTAACTCCAACAACTTGGGTAAATTTTAAATATACTATAAATGAAACAACAAATGAAATAGAAGAAGTCCCTATAGGAACATTTGAACAATATCCTTTAAAATTAGCATGGGCTATAACAATTCATAAAAGTCAAGGATTAACATTTAATAAGGCTATAATTGATATTGGAAAGGCATTTGCACCTGGTCAAGTATATGTAGCTTTGAGTCGTTGTAGAAATTTAGATGGAATAATTTTAGCATCAGAAATATATAAAAATACAATAAAACCTATTAATTCTGCAATTAAAATATTTGAAGAATCTATAACAACACCTAATATAAATGAATTAGAACACAGCAAACTAAATTATAAAAAAGACTTTATCCTTGAATTATTCAATTTTAATAGTATTCAATCATTATTTAATAGTATTAAGGATACATACACAAAGAACTATGTATTATTTAACAATAATTATTTAGATATAATTAATACTATAGATATAGATGCAAATAAAAGCATTTTCAATCCTAATAACAAATTTATAATTAATTTAAATAACTCATTAATTGAATTAAAAGATAACAACGATGATTCTTCTATTCAAGAAAGTATATTTAATGTAGCTAATTACTATATTCCTCTTTTAGATAAGATATTTATTCAAAAATTTAAGAATTTATATTTCAATTCAGAAGATACTAAACTTACAAATATTATTTCGAAACTTTTACTTGAACTAGAATTAATACTAATACAAAAAATAAATATTATGAAGGAAATCTGCGAAAATGGTTTTGATATTATAAATAGTATACGAATTGCAAATATAACTGAAAATAATTTTATTCCTGCTTTTAATCAACCTATTACCATAAGAACATTAAAAAATTTAGACTTGCCAAATTACGAATTATATACTATTTTATTAGAATGGCGTAAATCTCAAGCTGAAGCAGAAAAAATATCCAGTTCGCAATTATATAAAATATTATCTCAAAAAACACTTAAAGAATTATCTATTTTTTTACCTTATAATACAGAACAATTAAAGAAAATTAATGGAATTGGAAGCAAAAAAATAAATAAATATGGAAATACAATATTAAAAATAATAGATAATTATTGTAATAAGTATAATATTTATAGAGATTCTATCTTGTAACAATACTAATATATTTTTTTATTTCATTTATTATTGTTTGTGTAGCACCTGAATTGATAAAAATATAATTTTTTGCTGATTGTGAAGCAATTTCTCTATATTCTTTATTTTTTATAATTTCATTTAACCAATACTCTAAATCGAATTCATTTTCTATTACATATAAAGCATTAGATTCAATCAAAGGTACAGCATCAGGCGAGTTAAAACAATTTTTACCAGTACAAATAGGTATTCAATATCCTGCTGGTTCAATTAAACTATGTACTCCTTCTCCATATCTCCCTCCTAAATAATCTATTTCTTCAATACCATATATTTTTAGTAAAATTCCAATTGTATCAATAATTATTACCTCATCTGTAATTTTAATAGGAATTATATTATTGCCTTCTTTTTTTATATCAGAAAATAAAATATATTTATCAAGTTTTTTTATAATATTTTCTACATTCTTTTTAGTTGGTTCATGAGGTACTATTATTAAATTTATAATATTATTATTTTTTTTATTAATATTATTAACTGCTTTAATAACATATTCCTCATCTTTTTCCCAAGAGCTTCCAATTACAAAAATTATATTATTTTTAGGGAAATACTCTCTGTATAAAATAGGACTGCTTTTACTTTCCTCAACTTTTTTTATAATTCTCTCTATTCTTGTATCAGAACTTTTATAAAGCATTGTCTTTAAATTTAATGTTAAATACTTATCATAATGTTTAGAATTTACAACATAAATTGCATTAAATAAGTTAAATATTTGCTTATAGAACTTAGATAAAAAATGTATCTTATTTAATATTGTAGGAAATGTAGCATTAATTAATATAGTAGGAATATTATTTTCATTTAAAATAGTTAAATAATTTAACCATAATTCATATCGAATAAAAATTGCGATATCTGGTTTTATCTTATTAATAAAATATTTTGCATTTTTTTTTGTATCAATAGGAAGATATGTAACAGCAGAAGCAAATTGATAATTTTTTTGCGTATTATAACCAGATGGTGAAAAAAAAGTACAAACAAACTGTATATTATTATTTAATTTTTTAATTTGCTCAATAATCGGTTTTGCTTGTTCAAATTCTCCCATAGATGCAGCATGAACCCAAATAACTTTCTGATTTAATTTTATTTTATCTAAATTTTCCAATGAATTTTTTATTTCTAACTCTCTTTCTCGTATTTTTGGAACAAAAAACATTAAAATTTTAGATAAAAATATTAATAACGGAATAAATATGAAATTATATATAAATTTATACATTATTATACTGTTTACATATAGAATAATTAAAAAAAATTTCAATTAAAATATAAAATTAATAAAATAAATAAAAAAAACAAAAAATTTTAATTATATTTAAATTATTTCTTATGTCGTTATAATATTATATTTATATATGAAAAATGAAAACAAAAAGCTAATATATATTGTTGATGATGAACCAGACATTTGTGAACTACTATCATTAAATCTAAAAAAAGCAAATTTCAATATAAAAACTTTTTATGATGGTAATACATTATTTGAAAATTTACATAATGAAATTCCAGAACTTATAATTCTTGATATAATGTTACCAGACTATGATGGTTTTGAAATATGCAAGCAATTAAAAAATAATAGTAAAACCTATAATATTCCTATTATAATGTTAACAGCACGTGATACAGTAGAAGATAAAGTATTAGGATTAGAAATAGGCGCCGATGACTATATTACAAAACCATTTTCACCAAAAGAACTAATAGCAAGAATAAATGTTCAACTTAGACAATCCTTTAATAAATCTATAACAAAAAAACTATATTTTGCTGATATATTAGAATTAGATTTAGATAAATATGAGGTCAAAGTTAATAACAAAAAAATTGATTTAACATTAACAGAATATAAGATATTAAAATTATTAGCTGAAAGAGCAAACAAGGTATGTTCTAGAGAACGTATTATTGATTATATAAGTTCTCATGAAAAATATATATATGATAGAACTGTTGATGTACATATAAAAAATTTACGTAATAAATTAGGTACAGCTGCAGCATTAATTAAAAATATTCGAGGAATAGGATATAAATTAATTACAGAATTAGAATACGAAAATTCATAATAAATCAATTTATTTAAATATGAGAATTATATCAGGTCTATGGAAAGGTAGACGAATAAATGATAAAATACCAGCAGGAATACGTCCTACACAGGATGCTATGCGAGAAACAATATTTAACATCTTAAATAATTATATAAACTTTGATAATATTAAATGTGCTGATATATGTGCTGGTACAGGTATGCTTGGTATAGAAGCATTAAGTCGTGGAGCTGACAAAACATATTTTATTGATAAAAACAGAAAAGCAATAGAATATATACAAAATAGCCTTACTACGTTAAAAGTAGAATCAAATAAATATAAATTAATTCAATTAGATGCTATTCAGTTTATCAATCATTATAAAACAATAGCTCCAACTGAACAGCTTGATTTAATATTTACAGATCCACCTTATAAGGCACTATTAATAAATGAATTATTACAATTAACAATAGAAAATTCAATTCTTTCAAGTAATGGTATTGTTGTAGCAGAAAGTGACATATTTATGCAGTTAACAACTCATAAATATTATGAAATTTTAACAGAAAGACAATTTGGAATTTCAAAAATTACAATTCTTAGAAAATTATAATAAAAAAAAGAGAGTATAAAATACTCTCTTTTTATTTTTAACAAATAGTTATATATTATAAAAATTATTTTTTATCATCTACAACCTGATAATCAGCTTCTTCTACAGGATTATCTTTTTTATCTTGTCCTTGATTTGAATTTTCTGTTTGACTTGCTTGTTGTGAACCTGCATTTTGAGCATTTTGATACATTTCAGTAGAAGCTTTGTTCCAAGCATTATTTAAATTATCAACTCCTGTTCTAATTTCAGCTTGATTATTATTTTTAATAGCTTCAGCTAATTTATTTTTAGCCTCTTCTATTTTTGTTTTATGTTCACTAGGAAGTTTATCACCAAGATCTTTTAATTGTTTTTCTGTTGAATATACAAGTGCATCTGCTTGATTTTTTAAATCAATTTCTTCTCTACGTTTTTTATCTTCATCCGCATTCTTTTGAGCTTCTGATTTCATCTTTTCTATTTCTTCTTTAGAAATACCACTTGATGCTTCTATACGGATATTTTGTTCTTTATTTGTAGCTTTATCTTTTGCAGTAACAGAAAGAATACCATTAGCATCTATATCAAAAGTTACCTCTATTTGAGGAATACCACGAGGTGCTGAAGGTATACCATCAAGATGGAAACGACCTAAGGAACGATTATCTCTAGCCATTGGACGTTCACCCTGTAAAATATGTACTTCAACAGAAGTTTGATTATCAGCAGCAGTACTAAATATTTCAGATTTTCTTGTTGGAATTGTTGTATTTGCATTAATCATAGGAGTCATTACACCACCTTGTGTTTCGATACCTAATGTTAACGGAGTAACATCGAGTAACAAGATATCATTTACATCACCTGCAAGCACACCACCTTGAATAGCAGCACCAACCGCAACAACTTCATCTGGATTAACACCCTTTGAAGGTTCTTTACCAAAATAATTTTTCACTAATTCCTGTATTTTTGGTATTCTCGTACTACCGCCTACAAGTATAACATCATTTACTTCATTAATATTTATTTTAGCATCAGCAATAGCTCTTTTTACAGGTTCTAATGTTCTATCAAATAAATCAGCACACAAACTCTCAAATTTAGCACGTGTAATATTTATATTTAAGTGTTTTGGACCATCCTGAGTTGCTGTTATAAATGGTAAATTAACATCTGTTTGAAGCATTTGAGATAATTCTATTTTTGCTTTTTCTGCTGCTTCACGTAATCTTTGTAAAGCCATAGGATCTTTACGAAGATCTATACTTTCCGTTTTATAAAACTCATCTGCTAAATAATCTATTAATCTTTGATCAAAATTATCACCACCAAGATGAGTATCTCCATTAGTTGATTTTACCTCAAATACTCCATCACCTATTTCAAGAACAGAAATATCAAAAGTACCACCACCTAAATCATAAACAACAACTATAGAATTTTTATCCTTCTTATCAAGACCGTAAGCTAATGCTGCTGCAGTAGGTTCATTAATAATTCTTTTAACTTTCAATCCTGCTATTTCACCTGCATCTTTTGTTGCTTGTCTTTGAGCATCATTAAAGTATGCAGGAACTGTAATTACCGCTTCATCTACTTTTTGTCCAAGATAATCTTCTGCTGTTTGCTTCATCTTTTGTAATATCATTGCTGATATTTCTGGAGCAGAATAATCTTTACCATTGATATCAACACGAATTGAATTACCATCCGATGAAGATTTTACTCTATATGGAACCATATCAATTTCTTCACTGACTTCATCTATTCTACGTCCCATAAATCTCTTTATAGAATAAATCGTATTGTTTGGATTTGTTACAGCTTGTCTTTTTGCTGCTTGTCCTACTAACTTTTCTCCATTTTTTGCAAAACCTACCATTGAAGGAGTAGTTCTTCCACCTTCACTATTTGCAATAACAACTGGAGAATTGCCTTCCATAACTGATACACAAGAATTTGTTGTACCTAGGTCTATACCAATAATTTTTCCCATTATATTACCTCTCTATATTTAATTTAATTTTTTCATTTATAAAAAGACATATTGTCTATTGTGCGACATAATGTCAGAAATTACATTCAATTTGTCGGTTGTAATAATTGTATTTTAATACTTTCATAAACTGTGCCAAAAAATAATGAAAATTAATTATTAAAGTAAAACGCCCTTTAATTCTTATACTTATAAATAATTTATACATTATTAATTTAAAAAAATTACATATAATTTAATAGATAAGCATTAGAATTAATATAATGGAATTTAAAATAAAAAACCTTCTAAAAAAAATTTTTAGAAGGAATTAAAAACATATGACCAATAATATAATTTATTCTATATGTTTCTTAAAACAAATAGATATATTATGTCCACCAAATCCAAAATTATTACTAATAGCAGCTCTTACTTCTTTTTTTACAGGCTTATTTGGAGTATAGTCTAAATCACATTCTGGATCAGGAGTTTCTATATTTATTGTAGGTGGTATAATATTGTTATAAATAGATAAAATAGAAGCAATAGCTTCTACACTGCTGGCCGCACCCAATAAATGTCCTGTCATAGATTTTGTAGAACTAATAGAAATCTTATGAGCTAATTCTTCACCAAACACATCTTTTATAGCTATGGTTTCGTTTTTATCATTAAAATAAGTAGAAGTTCCGTGTGCATTAATATAATCTATATCATTTATTGTAAGATTTGAATTCTTTATAGCAAGCTTCATTGCTCTTGCTGCACCTTCTCCGTTTGGAGCAGGTTGAGTTATATGAAAAGCATCATCTGTTAATCCAAATCCACCTATTTCGGCATAAATTTTAGCATTTCTTTTATTCGCATGTTCAAGTGTTTCTAGAACTAATACACCACTTCCTTCACCTATAACAAAACCATCTCGATCTTTGTCAAAAGGTCTACTTGCTGTTTTAGGAGAATCATTACGAGTAGACAAAGCTTTCATGGCATTAAATCCACCAACTCCCATTTGTGTTATAACAGATTCTGCACCACCAGCAATCATTATATCAGCATCACCACGCTCTAATAACATAACACTATCTGCAATAGCATAACCAGAAGTTGCACAAGCAGCAGTTGTCGAATAATTAGGACCTTTTAATCCCCAACGTATAGCAACATGTCCAGCTGCAATATCTGAAAGAAGCATTGGTATAAAAAATGGCGAGATTCTATCTGGAACTCCATTCCTATTTACAAGTTCTAATGTCTGTTGATAATAAGTACACATACCTCCTATACCACTTCCAATAATACAACCAATTCGATTTTTATCTAATTTTTCAAAATTTAAATTAGAATCTTCTATCGCCATTGTTGAAGCAGCTATTGCAAGTTGTGTAAATCTATCCATACGCTGGATTTCCTTTTTATTTAAAAATAAAAGAGGATCAAAATTTTTAATTTCACAAGCAATTTTGGTTGCAAAATTAGTTGCATCAAAAAATGTTATATAATCTCCTCCACTTACACCTTTTAATGCATTTGTCCAAAATTCATCCAGATTATTACCAATAGCTGTTATAATTCCTAAACCTGTAACAACTACTCTTTTAGATAGATTATTATTATTCATTATAAACTCAGTAAATATTGTAGGAAATATATTATAATATATTTATAAAAAATAAAGTTGGCAAAATCAAATAACATTACTTTACCAACTTTTGCTTAATCATGTACAATTATTTTATGTTTAATTGATTTTTAAAGGCCTTTTTGTAAATAAAAGAGTGTAAAAATAATAAGGTTTTTGTTTGCTATATTTTTTTAGTTTGATAATTATTTTATAAATAATATC
>JAFRQN010000177.1 GCA_017428585.1 Bacteroidota bacterium
AATTTAATTTATAATATAAAATAGGATAAAACTATATGAAAAGAAAACTAACTCTTATTCTTTTTTTGTTGGGGATTATATTAATTTCAAATGATGCAATGGCACAACGTGGTGTTATTACAGAGTTTGCAACACCTCTTGATCCTTCAGCAAAACCAACTCCTATATATGTTGGTCCTGCAGCAGGTGTTAATATTATGGGACATAATATGAATGTTAAACATCTTGATTTTGTAGGTCAACCTCTTTGTCCAGATTTTGTTGATGCTGCTGGTTTAGGGTTTTATGCTGGTCTTACAATGGAATATTTAATAGGTGATGTTGCTACATCAAATTCTTCTGTTATTGTAAGAGCTATGTATAATACATATCCTGGTTCAGTTACTGTTGATGGTGATAATTTGCCTGTTGCAGTAGAAAATAGCAGCGATTATCTTAATACAGTGACAGAACATTCTTTAGATATTAATAGTTCTGCTGTTACTTTAGAAGCTATGTATAAATTTAATCCTATACAAGGTATGGGTTTAGGTCTTGTAGCAGGTCCTGTATTTGATTATCATTTGTCTAAAACTTGGACACAAAAATTTATGCTTGTTTCTCCTAATAACGTAGCTTTCGAACCTGTTGAAGGATATGTTTATGCAGATAATAATCGTACTATTCTTATTAAGGATAATCAAGAAATAGAAAATGCAAGTTCAATTCGTATTGGATTAAAAGCAGGACTTCAATATGAAATTCTTCTCGGTTCTAAATTTTATGTAGTTCCTTCTGTATGCTATAACTTTGGAATTACAAGCTTTAATAGTGATTATGATTGGAGAATCAGTCCATTGCAAATTGGTGTAGATGCAAGATATGCATTAGCATTATAATAAAGTTTTTATGAAAGCAAATAGTGTCTTTTTCACTATTATATAGATTATTAAATTTCAACCTGCTAAAAAGTAATTTAGTAGGTTTTTTTTATAACTTAAAATATTATTTAAAATAAAATGGAAGCTATTTTTCAAACAAATTTTAATGACATAAAACTTTTTAGACGTGGAAAAGTTCGCGATGTATATGAAATAGATGACAAGCTAATTTTTGTCGCTTCTGATAGAATATCAGCTTTTGATGTAATAATGAATGAACCTATTCCAACAAAAGGTGAAATATTAACTAAAATTTCTAAATTTTGGTTTGAAAAAACAAGACATATTATAAAAAATCATTTTATTTCTACTGATATAAATGATTTCCCAGAAATTTGCAAAAAATATGAGAAAGAATTAAAGGGTAGAGCAATGCTTGTTAAAAAAAGCAAGCCTATAATGTTAGAATGCGTTGTTCGTGGTTATGTTGCGGGTTCAGGTTGGAAAGAATATAAAAAGCAGGGAACAATCTGCGGCATTAAATTGCCTTCAGGATTAAAAGAATATGGAAAATTGTCAGAACCAATTTTTACTCCTTCAACTAAAGCTGAGGTTGGTCATGATGAAAATATTGGTTTTGACGCAGCGGTAAAAATTGTTGGTGAAGAAATAGCAAATAAATTAAGGAAATATTCTTTAGAACTTTATAACTTTGCTTATAATTATCTTTATCAAAGAGGTATTATTCTTGCTGATACTAAATTTGAATTTGGTCTTGATGAGAATAATGAAATTATTTTAATAGATGAGGCTTTAACTCCAGATTCTTCTCGTTTTTGGCTATTAGAAAATTATAATGCTGGAAAGGTAGAAATGAATTTTGACAAGCAGGTTTTGCGTGATTATTTAGAAACTACTTCTTGGAATAAACAAGCTCCAGCTCCAACATTGCCAGATGAAATTATAAATAAAACAATAGATAAATATAAATTTGCATTAAAAGCAATTTGCGGCAATTAATCTATTATTAAATTTTAAGGAATGAGATATTATTCATGAAATAGCAGCTGTATTTTATAGCTGCTATTTTTTTATTGTCTACTTTAATTCGAGTATTCTTAAATTTATTTCAATAAATAAGATATAATATAATTTTAATATATTTATGAAAAAATTTAATAAAATTCTTTTGAATAAAAATAATATTTTTCGTAATTTGCATTTACAAGAAAATAGTATTTTATAAAACAATATTACTTATTAGCATTTAAAATTATGATCTATCAACACAACACAAC
>JAFRQN010000178.1 GCA_017428585.1 Bacteroidota bacterium
AAATAAAAAAAAAAGAAAAAAAATACAAGGGGAAAAAATATATATTTTTGTATCTTTGTATAAAAAAAGAAAGAAAAATGATTAATAAAAAAATAAGCATATTATTATTTTTAATTTTATTATTTAGTTATTCCTGTATAGATAATCCATCAACTCCTGTAGATCCAGACTTTATTAGCGGCAAACAGGGAGCTTTAATTCTATGCGAAGGATTATTTGGATCTGATAATTCTTCTATTACATGCATAAGTTTCGCAGATAATAGTTATACCAATAATTACTTTAGAAATGCAAACGATGGTCAAAAATTAGGTGATATTGCAAATGATATATATATAAAAGATAGTTTGGTTTATGTCGCAGTCTCAAACAGTAAAACAATAGAAGTTTTTCATCTTAAAACAGGCAAAAGCATAGGACGGATAAAACTTCCAAACTATGTAATGCCCCGTAGATTCGCTTTTGTTAATGATACTTTAGCATACGTAACAACATATATATCTATGTCAAACGATGATTTTTATGTATATGAATTTAATCCAAAAACAATAACTTTGACAGGTGTTAAAATATATGTTGGCTCACATCCAGAAGGAATAGACTATTATAATAATAAACTATATGTTGTAAATTCAGGATATGGTGAATATCATTCATATCATACAAAAGCATCAACAATTTCAATAATAGATATAAATTCAAAAACAGAAATACAATGTATCCCAACAGGAGCTAATCCTGCAAGAATAATCGCTTCACCCAAAACCAATAAATTATATGTATTATATTGGGGGCTTTATTCAGAAGAATCACCTGCTGGAATTATAGAATATGATTTAAATACTTTACAAGAATTAAGACGCTGGACAACCGAAGCATACGAATTCTGCCTCAACAGCAGCTGTGATACATTATTTTATTTAAATAGTTCAGCATCAACAGATTACATTAACGAAGATAATGATTTTGGAGTAAACTATATTCCACTAAATGCAGCTAACACTGCTCCAGTTAAATATATAAAAAATCCAAAACAGAACGAAATTTGGACAGGAATAGCGTTAAACGAAACAAGAAATGAAATTTGGATAGCTAATTCATATCGTTACACAACAAACGGAGATGTTACAGTATACGACAGAACTACATTAGCAGTTAAACAAACATACAAGGTAGGTTCTATACCAACTTTAATAAAATTTTATTAGTAAAAAATCTATAAGAATTATATGAATATATTAGCAATAAATTGGCAGGATATAAAAAATCCTTTCGCAGGCGGTGCAGAAGTACATTTTCATGAAATTTTTAAACGTATAGCTGCAAAAGGACATAAAGTAACATTATTATGCTGTTCATTTAAAGATGCACCAGCAGAAGAAAATATAGACGGCATACGTGTTATTCGAGCAGGTCAAAGAAATCTTTTTAATTTTAAGGTTCATTCTTTATATAAGCAAATAACAAAAAAAGAAAAATTTGATATTGTTATTGATGATATTAACAAAATACCATTTTATACCCCACTATACGTAAAAGAACCTCTGTTGGCAATAAGCCATCATTTTTTTGGGAAAAGTATCTATAGAGAATCTGATGTCTTTTCAGGTACTTACGTATATATTTCAGAATGGTTGATGAATTTTGTATATAAAAAAACTCCATTTACTGTTGTGTCTCAAAGTACATTGGAAGAATTTAAGCATAAAGGGTTTGATACTTCTAATTTTACTATAATTTATAATGCAATAGATCAAGATATATTTCATTTTACAGTAAAAAACAAAAATCCAGAACCAACAGTTACATATTTTGGAAGATTAAAAAAATATAAGAGTGTAGATCATTTATTCCATGCTTTCGCAAAAGTTCATAAAACTATTCCTAATGCTAAATTAAATATATTAGGCAGAGGCGATTTTAGAGAATATCTTGAAAAATTGGCTGTTGAATTAGGTATTGACAAAAATGTCAAATTTTTTGGATTTGTCGATGAAAATACAAAACAAATAGAATTGACAAAATCTTATTGTGTAGTCAATACTTCATTAAAAGAAGGCTGGGGAATTACAAATATTGAAGCGAATGCTTGCGGAACTCCTGTAATATCAGCCAATTCACCTGGATTAAGAGATTCTGTAAAAGACGGCGTTTCAGGAACATTATATGAATACGGAAACATAGATCAGCTTGCAGAGCATATTACTAAAATATTCACTGATGAAGAATACAGAAATAAATTGTCAACTGGTGCTATTGAATGGGCAAAGAACTTCAGTTGGGACAAATCAGCAGATGAAATGCTAAATAAATGTATAGAAGTAATAAATAATAAAAATAAATAGATAATAATTATGAAATCAGGCAACCTTGTTCTTATTTTACATACACATTTGCCTTGGGTACTGCATCACGGTACGTGGCCACATGGTGAAGATTGGCTTACGGAAGCTATAGCAGAATGTTATATACCTTTATTAAATGTTTTTAATGATTTAATAAATGAAAATATTTTGCCAAAGGTTACAATAGATATATCTCCTGTTCTCTGTGAACAATTAGAACATAAAGATACAAAAGAATTGTTTATAAAATACTGCGATAAAAAAATACAGGCTGCTCAAGATGATTACGAAAATTTCAAAAAATGGGGATATTCAGAACATCAAATATGGCTTGCTCAATGGTGGAAACAATGGTACGAAGCACGAAAAAATGATTATATTTACAAATATAATTACTCTATAATAGATGCATTCCGTGATTTGCAAGACAAGGGTTGTATTGAAATAATGACATGCGGTGCAACACATGGATATTCACCGCTCTTAGGATATGACAAAAGTGTAAATCTGCAATTCAAGACAGCAACAGAAAACTATAAAAAATATTTCGGAAGATATCCTCGCGGCACTTGGCTCCCAGAATGTGCATATCGTCCTTCATACGAATGGCAATCTATATTAGCTATTGCCCCATTCAATAAAAAACATTTAAGACAGGGTGTAGAACAGATACTGGCAAAAAATAAATTATTTTATTTTGTAACAGATGAAGACTTATTAAAAAGAAGTTCTTTTATAGGCGAATTTACAGACATAGACAAAAATAATTTTATACATATACAATCTCCAAAATTTAACAAAAAAGATTTTCATTTTGAAAGATCTCCATTAAAACTTTATGAGGTTAGCTCCAGTGAAAAAATAGAATATGGAACTTCAATTGCATTTACAAGGCATCATGACATTTCCATGCAGGTTTGGAGTGGCTCTATTGGATACCCAGCAAATCCTGATTATTTAGATTTTCATAAAACTCATTACCCATCTCGTATACGCTATTGGCGTATAACAGACAGCAAAGCGGATATGATGTATAAAACATTATACCATCCTGATTGGGTTTTCGATAAATTAGATTTACAAACAAACCATTTTATCCATAATATAGAAAATACAGCGAACTTCTTTCATAAACAAACAGGTGAACTTGCTACAATATGCTTGCCTTTTGATACCGAACTTTTCGGACATTGGTGGTTTGAAGGACCTGAATTTATACGCTTATTATGCCGTGGTCTACATCATTCACCATGGGTTGATATGTCAACAGCAAGCGAACAAATACTTAAAATAAAACCAAAAGAAGTTATCAGCCTTCCTGAAGGTTCTTGGGGAGAAAATAATGATCATAGTGTTTGGTATGATGCAGAAAATGGTTGGACATGGAAAAATATATATGATGATGAAGTACGTTTAAATAAAATTATAGAAATTAATCCATTAAATACATTAACAGAGGTTGAACGCAGAGTTTTAACACAAGCATTAAGAGAATTAATGTTATTGCAGTCATCTGACTGGCAATTCTTAATACATACTCAGTCAGCAAAAGATTATGCAGAGAATCGCTTTTTCTTTCATAATTCTGATTTCAACAAACTATGTGATATATTTGAAGAATTACATCAAAATAAAAAAATAAGCAAAGAACAATTAACTTATTTAGAAGAAACAGAAAAACGCAATTCCATCTTTCCTGAATTGCAGTTAGAATGGTGGAAAGAATAAATAATATGATAAAATAACAAATAATAAAAAATGGGCAGAAGCCCATTTTTTATGTCATATACTATATTTTGTTGAAAAACACATAAAAATAATTTGATATTTAATAAAAATATTCATATAATTGTAATATTTAGTTATATATAAAAAAGATAAAAAATGAACAAAAATATTCAATTGTGCGGAATCGGAAATGGTATAGTTGATATACAATATCAAATAACGGAAGAAGAATTACAAAGCATGCATCTTCCAAAAAGCGAAATGCGGTTAATAAGCAGTCAAGACGCAATAGATTTGCATAAAAAACTACAGCATATAAAAGCAAATCGATGTGGCGGAGGCTCTGCAAGCAATACTATAGATGCTTTTGCAAAATTTGGAGGAACTGCCGCCATGCTTACAGTTGTTGCAGATGATCAAGATGGACAGTTCTTTTATAATGAATTAGAAAAAAATAACATTAAATATAAAAATAATATACTTCATGGAGGAATTACAAGCACATGCAATGTGTTAATAACTCCTGATGGCGAACGTACTATGCTTACGGCATTAACAGCTTCTGAACATTTTTCAAAAGAACATATTAGTGAAGACTTGATAAAAGAATCAGAATGGTTGTATGCTGAAGGATATGTAGTTTCAACACCTAAAAGCTGTGAAGCTTTATACGAAGCAATAGAATTAGCAAAAAAATATAAGACAAAAATTGCGTTTTCAGCTTCTGATGTTTTTATTATTGATAGTTTTAGAGAAGATATAGAAAAAATTTTAAAGGATGTTAATTTACTGTTTTGCAATGAACGCGAAGCAATGACATTAACAAATACAAAATCAATAGAAACAGCATCATCTAAATTATTAGAAATATATCCTAAATTAGATTTTGTTATAACTCAAGGGAAAGATGGTGCATCAATAAAAATTGGTAATCTATCTTTTAACGTAGAAGCTGAAGAAACAAATGTAATAGATGCTACAGGTGCAGGCGATATATTTGCAGGTGCTTTTATGTATGGTTTACTAAATTTAAATAATTCTGCAAAAGCAGCATTATTAGCATCTCACGCTGCAGCCAAACATATAGCAACACTTGGTGCAAGATATAATGATTCATTTAAAGAATTACTTTCTATTATTTTATAAAGATTATAAAGTATAAATAAAAATTGATGAATAGAACTAAATACTTAAAAATAATATCTTTTTTTACAATTATATTTTTCATTTTTGCTGCTACATCTAATTTAGATGCTAAAATAAAAAAAGTAAAAAAAACAACAGCAAAACAAAAGGATACACTTGTACAAAAAAAAGAAATACAAAAGAAAAGAATATATTTAGCAAAAAGTATACTAAGTTATGGCATAGATACAAACTTCTGCTCAGAATACAAAATAGAAGCAGCATTGAATCTTGCTACTTTAGTTACAAAAGAATATGAATTAATATCTCAAGAAGAAATTGACAGTATAGCAGTAAAATACAACAATCAGTATTCCGCATTTAAAATAGCAGAAGAACTAAATGCATCATCAATTTTAGTAATAAAATTAGAACAATTAAGAAATCTTTTGCGTGCAGAAATTTCAAGAATTGATCTTAATAAGCCTGATAGCGTTATTGTAGGAGAAGGCTATGCAATGCTTCATTATTTTACAGATGATGAAAATAAAGCTATTTATGATCCTACAGTATTAGCAGCAATTCAACGGGCTTTTGCTACAGCATTTAACGATAGCACTTTGTTTTCTAAACAAAATATATTACCTGCACCATTGCTTGTAATTTGCGGAACTGAATTAAAAAAAGGCAGTAATGCAGACGATTGGGATATATTCCATGATGAATTAATAAAAAGTTATGAAATAACAGAAACAATTTTTGAAACAATTAGTAAATCTAATAAATGGATAACAGTTGATATAGATACAAGAGATTATTTATATTCGTTATTTAAATTATATGGAGTTGAAAATAATATAGCACCTACTATAAATGAATTAGATGCTTTATATCGATTTGGAATAAAACATTATATCACAGGAACTATAAAAGAAGTAAACAATAAGCTGGAAATATCATTATTATTAAATGAAGTAAAAGAAAGAACTAATATTGTTCAGAAGAAGAAAATTACAAAAACAACAACAGAAAAAAATACAAAAAATATATTAGAAATTATAAAGAAAATGTCAGTTGAGTTAATAGAGGAAACAACAAAAAAATAAATACAAATTATTAAATATTTATATTTTCAACAAAAATAATATATTCTTTGTTATTTAAAAAACATTTTTTAACTTTGTAAATATAACTTATAAATAAGAAAAACATTAAAATTATTAATATTACACTTAGAAAAATGGCACCAAAACAAAAAACATTGGAAGATTTGACC
>JAFRQN010000179.1 GCA_017428585.1 Bacteroidota bacterium
AAAGATAGTATTTTTAATTTTATAAAACAATAATGAGTGTTTGATTATATAAAAAATAGGTACGTATTTCCCTCTTATTGCATCTATATTTGTAAAATAAAAATAGTAAAGATTAATATAAATATAATATGATACTGTATTTGTATGTGCATAGCATAGATAAATCTTATTTTCAAAAAAAGAGCATATAATCTGCTCTTTTTTTGTTTTAAATATAATAATAAATGCTTTATATAATGAAAGATTAAAATGAGATTTATAAAAAAAAACTTCCTTATTGTTAAGGAAGTAAATGTTAAATAATTATTTTTTATAAAATAATAGGGATGTATATAATTTATTTTATTTACGTTTTTTATTTCTATCTTTTGAAAAACGTTTTTCACGTTTAGAATCGTCAGAATGTTTATTTATCTTTTTGTCATTAGTTTTGGAATTTCTTTTAGTAAAATCGCGTTTTTTGCCAACAGATGTTCTTTCACGTCTTCTATTTTTAGCTATTTCATCTCGATAGCGTCTTTCACGTTTATTTGTTTTATCTGTACTGTCTTCGGAATCAAAATCATCATCCTCAAAACTTCTTACAGCTGTATTAGTATTCATTCCTTCGAAAACAATAACAAATTCAGCTTTGATTCGTTCATTTTTTAATTTATCGTATACCTCAGTAAAAGTTCCATAATGGTTAGTTTCGAAAGGCATTGTTAAATTCATTCCTAAATACATATTGCGGTAAGGCATAACTTTACATGCTTCTTCCAATACAGGAACTAATCTGTAAGGAGTATCATAAACAACAACAGTACGTGGCTCTCTTGAGAGTTCTTGGAAAAATTTGTGTCTATCTTTAGAATTGCGTGGAGGAAAACCTGCATATAAGAATTGATTTAACGGCATTCCACTGCGTACTAAAGCAGTCATTAAACTTGATACACCTGGTACTACAATAATATCAATATCGCACAGAAGTGCATTCCTAAGTAATTCATTTCCTGGATCAGCAAAAATAGGAGTGCCGCAATCAGAGATTACAGCAAGTTTTTTGCCATCTTTAATCATTTGAATGAACTCAATAACTTTATCAGATTCATTTTGTTCATTCATTGTATCTATTTTATTATATATATTTTGTTCTTTTAAAATTTTTGTTCCAACTTTAATATCTTCACAAACGACTAAATCACATAGTTTTAATATTTCAATAGCTCTAAGAGTCATATCTTCTCTGTTTCCAATATGAGTTGAAACTATGTATAATTTTCCTCTCTTTTGTTTATCTTTTTTTTCCATAAATGTCAGTTGATATCTATTAATTTGATGTTTATTAATTGATAATAGATATTAATTTAAAAATATATTAAGATACTTAAAATACAAAAATAAGCAAATAAAATATATTTATCTTAAAAAAAACTAATTTTTTGTATTAAGTATATAAATTACAATTTCATATCATTATAAAACATGCATGCTTTTTGTCTAACAGCTTCAGCAAATGCAAGTTCATCTATATTATTTTCTTTTAGTTCTGGATATAATACAGCGCGTGATACATTTATTACAGCAAGTCCATTATTATTTGCTTTTAATACTTCTTTTATGTTTCCGCCTTGTGCGCCTATTCCAGGAATTAAAAAAGTATAATTAGGTATTATTTTTCTAATTTGAGCTAATTCTCCAGGATGTGTTGCACCAACAACAAATCCAATATTTTCTTCTGAATATTTATCCGCTGCTTTTTCTATTACATGTTGATAAACAGGTTTCTTGTCAGCAACTATTCTTTGAAAATCATTAGATCCTGGATTAGAAGTTAAAGCTAATATAAAAACAAATTTATTTAAATCTTTTAAGAATGGTTCAATAGAATCTATACCCATATAAGGATTAACAGTTATAGAATCAGCGTTGAAATATTCAAATACAGCCTTAGCATAAGCTGCAGAAGTATTTCCTATATCACCTCTCTTAGCATCAGCGATAGTGAATGTATTTTTAGGAATTAAATCAAAAGTTTTCTTTAATAAATCAAATCCTTCTGTTCCATATTGTTCATAAAAAGCGAAATTGATTTTGTATGCAGCTGCAACATCCTTTGTTGTTTCAATAATACATTTATTAAAATCAAATAATCCATTTACATCTTTTTTAAAACAAGATGGTATTTTATTAATATCAGAATCAAGACCAACACAAAGCATAGAATCTGCTTTTTTGATAGATTCTTTTAATTTATCAAATGATTTCATTAAAATGTTACTCCTACGCTGATAGATACATAATTTTTTATAGGTTCATCTGTATCTCTTGCTATTATATTTGCAAAATTATAACGACCTTCAATATTTAATAGAAAGAGTTCTAAATCAAAATCAATGCCTGCTCCTACATCACATCCTGGACGTGAGTCATTATATGTAGTTGCTATAGGCAATGATTGAGAATTACCTGCGTCTGCCTCTAAAGAAGTTGATATTATATTATAAGTTAAATCGCCCAAAAGATAGGCACCAACAAAACCTTTAAATAAATAACAATTAATTCCAAAAGATATTGGAATTATATTTGTTGTCGCATAACAAGTTGCATTTATATCTTCAGTACTATTTTCTTTTTTTATAGATAGGTCATAAATGCCTTGATTAAAACGATGGAAAGAAACACCGCCTTGCAAATACACATTATTGCTTACATCACCGCGTAGTCTTACGCCTAAATGATAACCTAAATCTGAGGCAGATTTTGTAATGAAGTTTCCAACGCTGTTTGCATTGTCTATTCTGCCAGAAATCTCTTCACGGGTAAAGAAATTAGAAACTTTGTCATTTGGAATAGATAATCCTCCAAAAAATCCAAATTCTAAAAGACCTGCTTCTGCATGCAGGATATCGGAAAAACTTAAATTCAGTGCAAAAGCACAAAGAACCAATAATATTTTAGATTTGTTTATATTTTTCATAATTAAATTTCCATTCTTAATTATAAATTTATAGAATTATTAATAAGTAAACTAATAAAATATTTAAATACGAAATAATTATATAATTGTTACATAACTACTAATAATAATTATAGTAATATTAAGCATCATGTTCAAAATCAAAAAAAGATTCTGTTTGATTAGTGTTATTATAAAAATTTTTTATTTTATTATCTATATCATCTTCAAATGTTTTTTTGCTTTGATAGCTAAACTTTATAATGCTTGCTGCTTGATAGTATTTTTTTAGCCAATCGTTTACAATTTTAATTTTAAAATAGTCTTTTTTGTTGTCTTCTGCAAGATCTATGTATTTATTTTCGTAGTATATATCGGCAATTAATTCAAATACTTCAGTTAAATCTGCTTTTATACCTATAGTTATATGTTTTATAAATCTGCTTCTATATATAAAGAATATATCAATAGTTTTTTCTTGAGCGGAATTGCTTAATAAGACTATTCCAGAGAAAAATTCTTGTTCAAAATTGTTTATCTTTGATAAAGAAGGAATATAATTATATTTCGGCAGATAATTTTTTAATTCATCGTAGAAAAGCAGGTTTGTTTCTAATTCAGAATCAGCTTCTGTCCATTCAATACGATTAAACTCGTTTAAGATATTAATTGTTTTAGGAGACGTAAATTCTGAAGGTTCTATATAAGAAGAAAAAATATCTTTTATATTATTTGCTTTTGCTATATGGATTATTTTTTTGTTATCATCAATAAATTTTATAATTCCAAAAGACTGCGGCAGTATATTTAAATATCCATTTAATTTTTCTCGTAATTGAAGATTTAATCTCTTTACTTTTGCATATTTTTTTATATTTTGAAAATTAATTAGATCTTCAAGATATATTATATCATATCTATCTTTTAAAATATGTAAAAATTCAATAAAAAATAGGGCAGTAGCGTATGCATCGCCGAATGCTCTATGACGGTTAATAATAGGGATATTATAATAGTTTGCTAAATCACCGACATTCTTTTTTATGTTTTTAGATACTATTTTTTTTGCAAGTTTTAATGTACAAAGTTTAGGAATATCTAAATTGTTAAAATGTTCACGCTTAAAACTCTCATTAACAAAGCTCCAGTCAAAATTACAATTATGAGCAGCAAAACATACTGATTTTTGAGATAAAATATCATATACATCCTGCAGTACAGGATATTCATCAGGCGCATTTATTGTCATATTATCAGTAATTCCTGTCATATTTTGTATAAATTCTGGAATATGCTGGTGAGGATTAATTAAGGAATTATATGTATATATAATAGATTCATCTTTTACTAAGATACAAGATATATCCATTATGCGGTTTTTAGTTGGATAAGAGCCTGTTGTTTCTGTGTCAATTACTGCAAAAATTGTATCTGAAATAAGCGTCATATTGTGTTATAATTTCTATTTCTATTATATATTTTTTTTTCTATAGATTTTTACTGACTTAATTATTAGGTTATTATGATAATCTAAAATATAAAAATTATTTCCAATAATACAAAAATACAAAAATAAATTTTATTTAATAGAATATGTTTAATAATGTTAATAATATCTTAATAATATAATAGCAAAGTAAGAAATAATAAAATTAGATTAATAGTTTTATTGTTAAATTTTTGTTATTAAATAATAATTGTGTAAAAATTATATTAATAAAATGAAAAAAATATATAAAAAACTCGTTTTTTTTTTGTATTTTTACAATTAAATTAGATTTTAATTTGTTTATTTCTTTTTATTGTATTAAATATCAAAAAAACTTTAGAAAAATATGACTGAAAATAATAATTTCAATGATACTGACAACAAATCTGAAGAGAGTAACAATATAAACAATATAGATGATATTCATTCAGAAAATAATAATATCAGCAATAGTCTTGATGTACAAAAGAAAGAAACTGAAGATATAAAAGAAGTTGAGTTAAACAATACAGGCGGCATATATAATCAAATGCCACCAGATCCATATTATCTGCGTGTAGGTTTTGGAAAGAGATTATTAGCATATTTACTTGATGTTTTAATTTTTTGTGCAATTTTTTTTGTAGTACTTACAATTTTTACTGATATTACCAATGAGATTAATATATTGTTTAAAATGAGCAATGATTTATCTTCATTGGATGCGATAGAAGAATTTACAAATATTATAGAAAATACAATGATACCAATATCATTGTTATTGGGAGTGATTTATTATTCAACTGAAGTATTTTTTGCAGCTTCACCAGGTAAAAAAATAGTTGGAATTTGTATTGGTTCTGATAACAATAAAGCAGCAAATATAAAACAATTATTGCTTCGTTTTTTAATAAAAAATATATCAACAGTATTTTCAGTTTTATATATATCAACCAAATTTAATTTCTTTAATTTATTAGGAACATTTTTAGGATTGGTTGTAAGTATAGGATTTTTTGGAGTTTTATTTGAACGCAAACAAGCTTTGCATGATATATTAGCAAAGACAGCTGTTTACGAAAAATCTGCAATAAAATCCAATAATGAATAAAAAACATAACATAGATTTTTTTTAATTTAATATATATTTATTAATAGTATGGAAGGGAATATAATTTATTCTTTACTTGGTAATAATTTTGTCGGTTATTCTGTATCGGCGATTTTAATAATACTTTTTATAACGGTATATGCACTTATTGCGATATTGGCAGAGTTAAAGATTAGTGCATGGATGCAGCGTCGTTATGGTCCATGGCGTAATACATGGCATGGTGTTGGTCAACCACTTATAGAAGTATTTAAGCTGTTGCAAAAAGAAAATGTAACGCCGGATAGAGCTGATAAAGTATTATTTAATTTAGCGCCATTTATTGTATTCATCGGTGCTCTTATGGCATTTGCTGTAATTCCATTTGGTGAGATATTTATACCATCAGATTTGAATATAGGTATTTATTATGCTTTTGCTGTCAGTGCATTCGGTGTAGTTGGTATAATAGTTGGTGGTTGGTCATCGCATAATAAATATTCCTTGCTGGGTTCTATGCGTGCAGCTTCACAAATGGTAAGTTATGAAATTCCAATTTCAATATGTCTGTTAGCAGTAGCTACTCTTAATAATTCACTTGATATGAGTGCAATTGTATCAAATCAAAGCGGTTTCTTCTGGAATTGGAACGTATTTGGAGGATCTGGTGATGTTTCAAAATTAATTATACTTCCATTTACATTAGCGCTTTTCATTATGTATTTTATTGCAACATTAGCAGAAACAAATAGAACTCCTTTTGACTTGCCAGAAGGTGAATCAGAACTTGTTGCTGGTTATTCTGTTGAATACTCAGGAATGAAATTTGCAATGTTCTATCTTGCAGAATATACAAATATGTTTATAGTTTCAGCTCTTATGACTGTAATGTTCTTAGGCGGTTGGAATTCACCATTTGGTGATTTCCTTAACTATACTTGGCTGCAGCCAATTTGGTTTATATTAAAAGCATTTGGCATAGTAGTTCTTCAAATTATTGTACGTTGGACATTGCCTCGTTTAAGAGTTGATCAACTTATGCATACAACATGGAAAGTACTTTTACCATTTGGTTTAGTATGTTTCTTTGTTATAGCACTTTATTCTATGGTGATATTATAATTTATGATTTAAATATTATTATTAATATTTGAATTGATTGAGACTT